>NZ_JBXUOY010000209.1:0-9413 GCF_057196705.1 Streptomyces sp. ATLC9
CCGCCGCGCTGGTGCCCGGGGGGAGGGCCGCCCGCGACGGCGCGCACGGCCCCGCCGCGCTGCGCCACGCCTGCGAGGTGGGCCTGCGGCTGGCGCTGTCCTACGTGGTCGCACCCTGCGACGGCCCGCCCGAGGCGACCGAGGAGGCCGCGGGCGCCCATGTCACCCAGGTGCTGCGAGCGCTGCTCGGCTGACCCCCGCGGGCGGGCCGGGGCGGACGGCCTGCCGGGTCAGTCGCCCTCCCGGCGTTCCCGCGTGGCCAGCAGGCGTCGCAGGGAGAACAGCCGGGCGGGGTCCGCGTGGCCGTCGGCGACCCAGGAGTCCAGCGCGCAGTCCGGCTCGTCGTGCCCGCAGGCACGCGGACAGCCGTCGGTACCCGGCTCCAGATCCGGGAAGGCGTGGATCACCCGGGACGGGTCGATGTGGTTCAGGCCGAAGGACCGCACGCCCGGGGTGTCGATCACCCAGCCGCCCTCCGGCACCGGCGGGAAGGAGACCTCGCCGGGCAGCGGCAGCGCCAGGGCCGAGGTCGTGGTGTGCCGGCCGCGCCCGGTGACCGCGTTGACGTGGCCCGTCGCCCGCCTGCGGTCGGGCGGGACGAGCGCGTTGACCAAGGTGGTCTTGCCGACCCCGGAGTGGCCCACGAAAGCGGTGCTCCGGCCCCACAGGAACTCGCGCACCCGGTCGGCGGCGGCGCCGTCGGCCAGCTCGTCGCGGTCGGTCACCACATGCCGGACCCCCAGCGGGGCGTACGTCTCCAGCAGCGTGCCGGGCGGCGCCAGGTCCGACTTGGTGAGGACCAGCAGCGGCTCCAGGCCCGCGTCGTAGGCGGCCACCAGGCAGCGGTCGATCAGCCGGGGGCGGGGCTCGGGGTCGGCCAGGGCGGTGACGATGGCGAGCTGGTCGGCGTTGGCGACGACGACCCGCTCGTAGGGGTCGTTGTCGTCGGCGGTGCGCCGCAGCACCGAGGAGCGCTCCTCGACCCGGACGATCCGCGCCAGGGTGTCCCTGGCCCCCGACAGGTCGCCGACGACCGCCACCCGGTCGCCCACCACGACGCCCTTGCGGCCCAGCTCGCGGGCCTTCATGGCGGTCACCGTGCGGCCGTCCACCAGGCAGGTGATCCGGCCCCGGTCGACGGTCAGGACGAAGCCGGGGGCGGCGTCCTCGTGCTTGGGCCGGATGCTGGTGCGCGGGCGGCTGCCCCGGCGGCCGGGGCGGATCCGGATGTCGTCCTCGTCGGTGTGTTTGCCGTAGCGGCGCATGGCCGGTCCGCCCTACCCTCTGCCCCCGTCACCTTCGAGCATGGCGCTCCACAGCTCGGGGAAGTCGGGCAGGGTCTTGGCGGTCGTCGCGACGTTCTCCACCTCCACGCCCTCGACGACCAGGCCGAGCACCGCGCCCGCCGTGGCCAGCCGGTGGTCCTCGTAGGTGTGGAAGACCCCGCCGCGCAGCGGACGCGGGCGGATGACCAGCCCGTCCGCGGTCTCGGTGACATCGCCGCCGAGACCGTTGATCTCCTTGGTGAGCGCGGCCAGCCGGTCGGTCTCGTGCAGCCGCAGATGCGCCACGCCGCGCAGCCGCGACTCGGAGTCGGCCAGCGCCGCGACCGCGGCGATGCCGGGGGTCAGCTCGCCCACCTCGCTCAGGTCCACGTCGATGCCGTGGACCCGGCCGCTGCCGGTGAGGGTCAGGCCGTGTTCGTCCAGCTCGCAGCGCCCGCCCATCTCGGTGAAGATCTCACGCAGCGCGTCACCGGGCTGGGTGGTGTGCGCCGGCCAGTCCGGGACGGTCACCCGGCCGCCGGTGACCAGCGCGGCGGCGAGGAAGGGCTGGGCGTTGGACAGATCGGGCTCGACGACCAGGTCGCGGCCGAGCAGCGCGCCGGCCGTGACCCGCCAGACGTTCGGCTCGCCCCCGGACTCGGGAGTGTCCACCTGGGCGCCCGCGGCGCGCAGCATCTCCACCGTCATCCGGATGTGCGGCATGGACGGCAGCGGGCCGCCGGTGTGGCGGACCTCCACACCCTGGTTGAAGCGGGCGCCGGACAGCAGCAGCGCGCTGACGAACTGGGAGGACGAGGAGGCGTCGATCTCCACCGTGCCGCCGGTCAGGGAGCCGCCGCCGTGCACGGTCATCGGCAGCGCGCCGCGCCCGCCGTCGTCGACGCGGGCGCCCAGCGCGCGCAGCGCGTCGATCACGCCGTGGAGGGGGCGCTCGTGGGAGCGCCTGTCGCCGTCGAAGTGGACCGGGCCGTCGGACAGGGAGGCCACCGGCGGCAGGAAGCGCATCACGGTGCCGGCGTTGCCGACGTCCACGGTGGCGGGGCCGTGCAGCCCCGCGGGGATGACGCGCCAGGCCTCGCCGCGGGCTCCGGAAGCGGCGGAGCCGCCCGCGACGGGCGCGGAACTGGAGGACACCGTCTCCTCGATGCCCACCCCCATGGCCCGCAGCCCCTCGGCCATCAGCAGGGTGTCGCGCGAACGCAGCGGGCGGCGCAGCCATCCGGGCTCGGAGGCCAGGGCGGCGAGTACCAGGCCGCGGTTGGTGACCGACTTCGATCCGGGCACGGTGACGGTCGCGTCGACGGCGCCGGACGCGAGCGGCGCAGGCCAGACAGTGGTGTGGTCGGTCATGGGGCCAACTTTAGTGGCTCCGGCGGGACGGGAATCCCGGCAGGACACGGGGAAGGCCGGGCGGGAGGCCCGGACGAGGGGCCCGGAGCGGGGCGTCAGAGCCCCAGCAGCCACCGCCCGCCACCGGTCAGCGAGCACAGCGCCACGGCGTGGAAGAGCAGCAGCCACAGCGGCGCGGGCGCGTTCGTCAGCCGCGCGAGCTGGTCGGCGTCGGAGTCCGGGGCCTCGCCCCTGCGCCGCTTGCCCTGGAGCTCGAAGACGGGCCGCACGCCGCCCAGCAGCAGGAACCACACCACCCCGTACGCGAACGCCGCCCGCACCTCGGTCCCGGCGAACCACGACACCAGGAAGAAGGTCCCGCCGGTGAGGACGACGGTGAGCACACCGTAGGCGTTGCGCACCGTCACCAGCATCGCCAGCAGCAGCGCCGTGGCCCCCCACAGCAGCGCGGTGACGTGTCCGGCGGCCAGCAGCCAGGCCCCCGCCAGACCGAGCAGCGACGGCGCGGTGTACCCGGCGGCGGCCGTCAGCACCATCCCGACGCCGCTCGGCCGCCCCCGGGAGACGGTCAGCCCGGAGGTGTCGGAGTGCAGGCGTATGCCCTCCAGCCGCCGCCCGGTCAGCAGCGCCACGATCCCGTGCCCGCCCTCGTGGGCGATGGTCACCGCGTTCCGCGCCACCCGCCACGGCCCCCGTGCGGCGACGACGGCCAGGGCCGCCAGCCCGGTGGCCGCCACGACCGCGAACGACGGGTCGGGCTGCGTCCCGACGACGCGGTCCCAGACCTCGGCGATGCCGTCGGTGTCCATGCTCATGCTCGGCCGCCCCCTCCTCTTCCCCGCGGTACGTCCCACCCGCCGAGGCGGTGTGCTCCGCAGTGTGCCACGGCCCTCGTACGGCCCCCGCCCGGAGCCCGTGCGGCCGTTCCCGGTGCCGCGGGCCGCACGGACGTGGCAGGGTGGCGGACATGTGCGGACGGTATGCGGCGAGCCGATCGGCCGGTGAACTGGCCGGGCTCTTCGGAGTGGAGAAGCGGGACCCGGCCGAGGAGCTGGCGCCCGACTGGAACGTGGCCCCGACCAAGCAGGTGTACGCGGTGCTGGACCGGCCGGTGAGGGACAGCGGCGATCCCCGCCCCGTGCGCCAGCTCAGGACGCTGCGCTGGGGGCTGGTGCCCTCCTGGGCGAAGTCCCCGGACGTGGGCGTGAAAATGATCAACGCGCGGGCCGAGACGGTGCACGAGAAGCCCTCCTACCGCCGCCCCTTCGCCGCCCGGCGCTGCCTGCTGCCCGCCGACGGGTACTACGAGTGGGTCACCGGGACGGCCGAGCGGCAGGAGGAGGAGAAGGGCAGGCGCAAGCGGCCGCGCAAGCAGCCGTACTTCGTGACCCCCGCCGACGGGTCGGTGATGGCGATGGCCGGGCTCTACGAGTTCTGGCGGGACAGGACACTGCCCGAGGACCACCCCCGGGCCTGGTGGTCCACCTGCACGGTGATCACCACCGAGGCGCGGAGCGAGCCGTTCGCGGGCGCCGGCGGGGACGGGCCGCGCTCCCTCGCCGACATCCATCCCAGGATGCCGCTGGTGCTCACCCCCGACCGCTGGGACGCCTGGCTGGACCCGGCCCGCACCGACACGGAGGAGGTGCGCGGACTGCTGGTCCCGCCGCAGGCCGGGGCGATGCGGGCCTATCCGGTGCGCGGCGAGGTCAGCAACGTGCGCAACAACGGGCCCGAACTGCTGGAGGAGCTTGACGCGCCCGAGGCCGGGACGCTGTTCTGAGCCGGTGAGCGACGACAGCACCGGTACCGACGGCACCGGCACCACCGAGGAGGTCGCCACCCCGGCCGGTCCGGCCCGGATCACCTGGCGCCGCGCCGCCCGGCCGCGACTGCTCCTCGCGCTCGGGCACGGAGCCGGAGGCGGTGTCGAGGCGCGGGACCTGCGGGCCCTGGCGGACGAGCTGCCCGCGCACGGCGTCTCGGTCGCCCTGGTCGAGCAGCCCTGGCGGGTGGCCGGGAAGAGGCTGGCGCCCGCTCCCGGGAAGCTGGACGAGGGGTGGCGGGCGGTGTGGCCCGCCCTGGAGAGGGCAGGGCTGCCGGTCGTCTCCGGAGGGCGCAGTGCCGGGGCGCGCGTGGCATGCCGGACCGCCGCCGAACTCGGTGCGCGCGCCGTGCTCGCGCTCGCCTTCCCCCTGCACCCGCCGGGGAAGCCGGAGCGGTCCCGGGCCGGCGAGCTCCTGGGGGCGGGGGTTCGGACCCTGGTCGTCCAGGGCGGGCGCGATCCCTTCGGGCGGCCCGGCGAGTTCCCCGAGGGCACGGAGGTCGTCGAGGTGCCCGGAGGCGACCACGGTTTCGCCGTGCCGAAAAGGGGGGCGCCCTTCCAGGGGGAGGCGCTCGGCGTGATCACCGGCGCGGTGCGCGAGTGGCTGGCGCGGGAATGATCCCGCGCGCGTGCGTGTTGACCCGTCGCAGTACACGTAGCGGACCGCACGCACGCGCGAGGAGAGGGAGTCCACCCGACATGGGTTCGATCGCATGCCCGTCCCGTCCTGTGGGTACCCGTGCCACAGCCGCCCGGGTGGACTGGGCGACACTGAGGCTCGCCGGACCCGTGGGGGACGTCCCACTCCAGTCGGCGGAGGAGGCGGACCGTCGTCTATTCTCCGGTTCGAATGGGTCCGGCAACGGACTCGAAGCCGCATCGGAGGAGGTGGGTCCGGTCGCCGCGACCGACGACGCTGCGCCCAGGGAGCCCGTGGAGACGGACGCCGAACGGAACGCGCGCTTCGAACGGGACGCCCTCGCCTTCCTGGACCAGATGTACTCCGCCGCGCTGCGCATGACGCGCAACCCCGCGGACGCCGAGGACCTGGTGCAGGAGACGTACGCCAAGGCGTACGCGTCCTTCCACCAGTTCCGCGAGGGCACCAACCTCAAGGCGTGGCTGTACCGCATCCTCACCAACACCTTCATCAACTCGTACCGCAAGAAGCAGCGCGAACCGCAGCGCAGTGCGGCCGAGGAGATCGAGGACTGGCAGCTCGCGCGTGCCGAGTCGCACATGTCGACCGGGCTGCGCTCGGCCGAGTCGCAGGCGCTGGACCGGCTGCCCGACTCGGACGTGAAGGAGGCGCTCCAGGCGATCCCCGAGGAGTTCCGGATCGCGGTCTACCTCGCGGACGTCGAGGGGTTTGCGTACAAGGAGATCGCGGACATCATGGGGACACCCATCGGCACGGTGATGTCCCGCCTGCACCGCGGTCGCAGGCAGTTGCGCGGCATGCTGGAGGACTACGCCCGCGAGCGCGGCATGGTCCCGGCGGGCGCGGACGGCGCCACCGCGCCCGAGGAGTCGCACGACCGGAAAGGCTCGGGCTCATGAGTTGCGGAGAGCCGCACGAGACGGACTGCGCTGAGGTCCTGGACCACCTGTACGAGTACCTGGACCGTGAGATGCCCGACGGCGATCTGACGAAGTTCAGGGAGCACTTCGAGGAGTGCTCGCCCTGCCTGGAGAAGTACGGTCTGGAGCAGGCCGTGAAGAAGCTGGTCAAGCGGTGCTGCGGCCATGACGAGGTGCCCGGCGACCTGCGCTCCAAGGTCATGGGCCGCATCGAACTGATCCGTGCCGGGCAGGCCGTGCCCGAGCAGCCCGTGGTGGAGCCCGGGGCGGGCCGGTCCCGCACCGCTCCCCTCGGGGGCCCGGGCGAGGCCGGCGGGGAACAGCCCTGACGGCCGCGGGCTCCGCGTCCTGCGCACCACCTCGGCCCGCACCCGCCACATCACCCGAACGCGTTAAGCCGCTCGGCTGCCGCCTGCCGTGGCGCGGACGGCCGTGAGCTCCCCCGCGCCGCCGTCCCGGACGTGCTCTCCGGGCCTCGAACCGCTCGATACCCCTACGACCGACGGGTAATGAGCGCGCACCCGGGTGGGCATGGTTGGATGCGAACCGGGAACCGCGGCTGGGAGAAGACCGCGGCACGGACACCGCGGCGGGGACCGCGGGACAACGGCCGCGAGGACGGTCGGGAGCAGCAGGCGGGAGTCAGGCGGGAACATCGTGAGGATCTTCGGCAAGGCAAGGCACCGGCCCTCCGCCGACTGGCGGGTGGTCACCGACCGCGCGTTCACGCTCATCGGTGACGGGCGCTACGAGGACGCCGGCACGCTGCTGACCCGTGCCGCCGACCTGGAGCCGTGGCTGTCGGAGTCCTGGTTCAACCTCGCGCTGCTGCACAAGTTCCGGCACGACTGGGAGCAGGCGCGCGCCGCCGGACTGCGCGCCGTCGCGCTCCTGGACCGGTCGGCCGGGGCTCCCGACTGGTGGAACGTGGGCATCGCGGCCACCGCGCTGCAGGACTGGGCCCTGGCCCGGCGTGCCTGGCAGGCGTACGGCCTGCGGGTACCGGAGATCCCCTCGTCCGACCGCGCCGACGGCGCTGCCCGGCTCCACGCCGGCCCGCCGGCCGGCATGGAGCTGGGCAGCGCCGCGGTGCGCCTGTCGCCGGAGGGCGAGGCCGAGGTGGTGTGGGGACGGCGCCTGGATCCGGCCCGCGTCGAGGTGCAGAACATCCCGCTGCCGTCCTCCGGGCGCCGCTGGGGCGAGGTGGTGCTGCACGACGGGGTACCGCACGGTGAGCGGACCACGGCCGCGGGCCACGCCTACCCGGTCTTCGACGAGATAGAACTCTGGGCGCCCTCGCCGGTGCCCACCTGGGTGGTGCTGCTGGAGGCGGCGACCGAGGCGGACCGGGACGCGCTGGAACTGCTGGCGGCGGACGCGGGTTTCGCGGCCGAGGACTGGTCCTCGTCGGTGCGGCTGCTGTGCCGGTCCTGCTCGGAGAGCCGGATGCCCAGCGACGAGGGCGAGGGCGCCCCCCGGCACGATCCGCACGACCACAGCGTGCCCGGGCATCCGGGGCCGCTGGGGCACATGACGTCGGGAGAGCTGTGGGTGCCCGAGCGCGAGTGCGGCCTGGCGGCCCCGGCCTCCCTGGTGCGCGGGCTGCTCGACGGCTGGGTCGCCGACAGCCCGGACACCCGTGAGTGGCGGGACCTGGAGGAGGTCGGCTGAGACCGGCCGCGTACGGAGCCGGGGGTCTGCCCGTACCCTGTACGGGTCGTGGTGGAGCACCGAGGAAGGCGTACGGCGAAGATGGCGGAGCACGAGACCGGGCAGCGGGTGGACGACGAGGGGTTCGTCGTCGACACGGAGGACTGCGAGGAGCGCGAGCGGACCCACCGCGAGCGCGGCACCGCCCGTCCGATCACCGTCGTCGGCAATCCGGTACTGCACAGGGAGTGCCGCGACGTCACCGGGTTCGACGGTGAACTGGCCAAGCTGGTCGACGACATGTTCGCCAGTCAGCGCGCGGCGGAGGGCGTCGGCCTGGCCGCCAACCAGATCGGGGTCGACCTGAAGGTCTTCGTCTACGACTGCCCGGACGACGAGGGCGTGCGGCACGTGGGCGTCGTCTGCAACCCGGTGCTGGAGGAACTGCCCGCCGAGCGCCGGGCGCTGGACGACTCGGGCGAGGGCTGCCTGTCGGTGCCGGGCGCTTACGCCTCGCTCGCGCGCCCCGACTATGCCGTCGTGCGCGGACAGGACGCCGAGGGCAGGCCGATCACGGTGCGGGGCACCGGGTATTTCGCGCGCTGCCTCCAGCACGAGACGGACCATCTCTACGGCCGCCTCTACATCGACCGCCTCTCCAAGCGCGAACGCAAGGACGCCCTGCGGCAGATGGCCGAGAAAACCCCGCGCTACGAGACGGTGCCCAACGACTGAGCGGCGCCGCGGGCCGGTGGGGCCGCGGTGAACGGCGTGTGACGGTGGGCGGGCCTCCAGTGGCCCGCCCATTGGCGTTTCCGAAGGCGTGTTGACGCGGGTAGACCCCCTCCGCCACCCTCGGAGGCCCCACTGTTCCGACACGGAGGCACCATGCTCAGAGGCATCATCCGTCTCATCCTCAGTGTTGTCATGGTCGCGGCAGCATCGCTGGTCGGCGCGGTCACCACCGCGGGCACCGCCCAGGCCGACACGTGCTACACCTGGAACCGCACCCTCTCCCAGGGCATGTCCGGCTCGGATGTCGCCGAACTCCAGGTCCGCGTCTCCGGTTACCCCGGCTACGGCAACGTGCTCGCCATCGACGGCTCCTACGGCCCGGCCACGGCCGCGGCCGTCAAGCGTTTCCAGGCCGCGTACGGGCTGTCGGCCGACGGTGTGGCCGGTCCGCAGACCTTCAGCAGGATCTACGCCCTCCAGGACGCCGACTGCACCCCGGCCCACTTCTCCTACTCCGAGCTGAACAGGTGCAACTCCACGTGGAGCGGGGGCGCGGTGAGCGCGGCCACGGCCAAGCGCAACGCCCTGATCTCGATGTGGAAGCTGGAGGCGATGCGTCACGCCCTGGGCGACGCGCCGATCCGGGTGACCAGCGGCTTCCGCTCCTACTCCTGCAACAGCGCGGTGGGCGGCTCCTCCAACAGCCGCCACCTCTACGGTGACGGCGTCGACCTCGGCGCCGGCTCGCACACCCTGTGCAGGATGGCGCAGCAGGCCCGCTACCACGGCTTCCGGGGCATCCTCGGCCCGGGCTACCCCGGCCACAACGACCACACCCACGTCGACCACCGCTCCAGCCGCTTCTGGTCGGCGTCCGGCTGCGGGATCTGACCGCGGCGCCCCTCCGGAACGGAGCCGGTCCGGAACGGCGTGGGGGGGGCGGGGCCCGCGCGCGGGGGGGGGGGGGCGCCCCGGCGCGGGGGGCG
>NZ_JBXUOY010000210.1:0-9397 GCF_057196705.1 Streptomyces sp. ATLC9
GAGCAGCAGCACCGGCAGCCCGAAGGCCGCGCCCCGGGCGGCCAGCAGCCCGTACGTCCCGGCGCACACGCCCAGCAGCCCGCCCAGGGTGAGGGCGGCGGTGGTGCGGCGCGCGGCTGGCGGCACGCGCGCGGTACGGCCGTAGCCGCGCGCGTCCATCGAGGCGGCCAGTGCCACCGAGCGCTCCAGCGCGCCCTCCAGGACCGGCAGCCCGATCCGCAGCACCGCCCTGATCCCCTTGTCGTCGCGGCCGCGCAGCCGGCGGGCGGCCCGCAGCCGGCGGACGTCGGCGATCAGATGGGGTGCGAACGTCATCGCCACGACCACGGCCATCCCCGCCTCGTACAGCGCGGCGGGCAGGGACTTGAGCAGCCGGGCGGGGCCGGCCAGGGCGTTGGCCGCGCCGACGCACACCAGCATGGTGGCCAGCTTCAGCCCGTCGCGCAGCGCGAACACCAGCCCCTCGGCCGTGACCCGGCCGCCGATGCGCACGCCCTGCGCCCAGTGGGGCAGCGGCACCTCGGGGAGGGTGAACAGCACGGTGGTGCCGGGAACCGGGGAGCCGAGGAGGACGGCGAAGACCAGCCGGATCACCAGCACCGCCAGGGCGATCTTCAGGAAGGCGCCGTAGCCGCGCGCCCAGGGCGCGTCGGTGCGGCGGGCCGCGACGACGTACGCCGTGACGGCGATGATCAGGGCCAGCAGCAGCGGGTTGGTGGTGCGGGAGGCGGCCGTGGCCAGCCCCAGCGCCCACAGCCACCACGCGCCCGCGTGCAGCGCGTTGGAGCGCGTCGCGCGCGGGGCGCGCAGAGTGCGCACAATCGCGCGCGGAGCCGACAGGGGCCGCCGGGGGGTCATGACCGGCGCCGGCGGGCCCGCCAGACGGCCGCGGCGGCGAGCACGGTGACGACGGCGCCGCCCCCGACCAGCCCGGCGGAGGGGCCGCCGCCGTCCTCGGGGGCGGCCGTGTCCCCGGACGCGCCGGAGTCCTCGGAGGCCGCGCCCTCGGGGGCGCCGGCCGTCTTCGCCGCGGAGTCGGGGACCTGTTCACCGCAGCCGGTGCGCGGATAACCGGCGATGGCGCACAGCAGCGAGCCGGAGTCGTACCGCAGCGGCTTCAGCACGGCGGCCAGTGCCTCGGCGGCGGTCCCGTCCTCGGGCACGTGCGCGCACTCGGTACGGCCGCCGGGCGGCCTCTCGCCCCCGGGCGCGTCGGCCCGGGTGCCGAAGTCGATGCTCAGCGCGATCCGCTTGCTCCCCTCCCGGGGCCCGGCGCCGTCGCAGATCTCCTCGAAGTCGCCGGTCCCGCGGGGCCTGTCCGCCCCGGCCGAGTCCTCGCTGACGGCGAACCGGAAACCCAGCACGGCGCCGTCCTCGGGCCGCAGCGTGCCCGGTCCCTGTGTGGCGTACGTCCACCGGCCGCCGTCGCGCTCCCAGAAGGACCAGTAGCGGTAGCCCGCGGCGTGGGCGGGGGCCGTGCCCGCCGCCGACAGCGCGGCGGCGAACACGCCCGTGAGCACGGCGGTCAGCACGCCGGCGAGCACGGTGCGCGGCGCGCTCACCGCGCCCGCCTCTTCCGCGTGCTGATCAGGAACCCGGCGCCCGCTCCGGCGACCAGGCCCGCGCCGACGAGGGACCACACCACCGGCGAGCCGCCGCCGTCGTCCGCGGCCTCCTTCCGGCCTCCGTCCCCGCCGGAGGGGACGGAGGCCGGGGCCGGGCCGGTGGCGTTCAGCCGCTCGACCAGGTTCACCCCGCCGAAGTCGGCCGGATCGCCGCCCGCGGCACGGGCGGCGAGGACGAGCTGCCCCAGGGCGGCCGGGCTGCCGGAGGCCCTGTCCCAGGAGTCGAGGTTCCTCTCCAGCCAGGTCAGCGACTTCCCGGCGGCGTCGCGGTGGCCGCCCGCGGCCAGGGCGATCACGGCGTCGGCGGTGTTGCCGTAGTCCGGCTGCTCCTCGGCGCCGGGCATGGCGGACCTCAGATGTCCGCCGCCCGCCTCCAGCACCCGCGTCAGATACGCGGCGCCGGCGTCGGCGGCCTCGGCCGGGGTGCGCTTCCCGCCGCCCCCGTCGCCCTCGCCGTCGTCCTCCGCGCACTCCAGGGCCTTCGCGGCCCCGCGGTCCTCGGCGCCGCCGCCCCCGCCGCCGGACGGGGCGGCCAGGCCCTCGCCCCGGGCGGCCAGTACGGCGGCGGCCGTGGCGTCGTCGTTCGCGGCCAGGCGGCCCTTCTCGTCGGGCTGGTAGGCGAAGGCGCCGCGCTCGTCCTCCTCGGCGCCGCAGCCGAGCTGGAAGCCGAGGAGGGAGTCGTAGGGGGACTTCCCGCCCTTCGCCGAGAGCGTCCTCGCCGGGTCCTCGTCCGCGGCGTCCAGGGCGCCGATCACGACGGAGACGGAGTTGGCGTCACTGGGGCCGCCGGGGTTGAAGCCCCAGCCGCCGTCGTCGTTCTGGACCGTCCGCAGCCACTTCACGGCCCGCTCCACCCGCTCGCCGTGGCCGCCGAGGGCCGCCAGCGCCTGGACGGCGGCGGCCGTGGCGTTGACGTCGGCCACCGTCTTGCCGGTACACGCCCGGGCGGGGTCGGGGCGGTAGGAGGCGAAGGAGCCGTCCTCGCACTGCTGGCCGGTCAGCCATGACACGGCCTCGGCGGCGGGCTCCACCCCGACCGCTTCCTGGGCCAGCAGGGCCGTCGACTGGCGCCACACGCCGTCGTACTGCGGGTCGTCCTTCCCGTACAGCCCGGGGGGCAGATCCCGCTGCGCCAAGGGCCGCGCGGACGGCGACTCGTCGGCTGCGGCGACGGGGGCCGCGACCGCGCAGAGCGCGGTGGAGGCGGCCAGGGCCGCGGCGGTGCGGCGCAGGGACATGGGCGGGTGCCTTTCTCGCGGCGCAGCCGTGCACGGCCGGCCGGCCGCGCTCACCGCACGGGGCACACCGGGCTCGGCTCCGCATTCCTCGACGGTGCCGGTACCGGGGCCGCGTCCCGCCGTGCGGCGGGGACGGCCCCGGGAGCCTTGCGTGCCCGGGCGGGTGCTCCGGCTGTACGGCGGACGGGGCGGTGTCCGCCTGATCACGGTTGCGGGTCAGCGCCGGATTCGCACCGGCTTCCCCCGCTCGGGCACAGGACGTTCCGCGGGTCACTCTAACGGCCGCGGTTCCGGCCGGGCCGCAGGTGGGAGCGGGATCACATCCGCGGCTGCCGCCGCGGCGGACGACGAGGTGTTCCGGTGTGTCCCACTCATTCGTTCCGGAGTCTCCTCCAGTGGTTCACACCAAAGAACTCCCGCCGTTTCCGGCGTATTTCGTTGACGCGCGTAGCGCGGATCCGCCACCCTCTGCGGGGGCGCGAATGCCTCCGGTGCGGGGACGGCCGCGCCGGAGGCCGTCCGCCCAGGCGGCGGCCGTTCGGATGGAAGGGTGTTCCTTTCCGGGGTTTTCCGGCACCCTGCCTCGAATTCCCGTCCGGAGGTGTTTGGAATCACCGGGGAAAGCCGTGAAATTATTGACGTGTCCATGACTTTCAAGGTAGGAATTCCTTCCGACCACCGGCGTGAGCGAGCAGTGAGTGCTCACCCCCAGGCACATGCTGACCGGGAGGAAGAATGTTCCGACGCCGCACCGCCCGGAGACGGGCGGGCACATCCGTGCTCTGCGCCCTGGCCGCCGCGGCGGTGGTCGCCACGGGCGCGCCCGCGGGCGCCGCCCCCGCCGACCCGGTGCCGCGGGACCCGGTCAACCGGGCCTTCGAACGGGCCGCCGGCGAGTTCCAGGTCCCGCGCGACCTGCTGGTCGCGGTGGGCTACGGCGAGACCCGCCTCGACGGCCACGGCGGCGAACCCAGCCACGCCGGCGGCTACGGGGTGATGCACCTGGTCAGCAGCCCCGAACGCCGCACCCTGGAGAAGGCCGCCGCGCTGACCGGCGAGCCGGCCGCCGACCTCAGGAAGGACACCGCCGCCAACATCCTCGGCGGCGCCGCCGTCCTGCGCTCCCACGCCGACGAGATGGGCCTGGACGCCGCCGACCGCCGCGACGCGGACGCCTGGTACCCGGTGGTGGCCCGCTACGGCGGCGCGGACGACGACCGCACCGCCCGGCTGTACGCCGACACCGTCTACGACTTCCTGGAGGACGGCTTCAGCGCCCTGACCCCGGCCGGCGAGCGGGTCACCGTACGGCCGCGGGAGACCGGGCCGGAGCGCGGCCGCTACGCCGGGGTCCGCCCGCTGGGCGCCCCCGCGCCCGCCGGGGCGGGCGCGCTGAGCGCCGACTACCCGCCCGCGCGGTGGGTGGCGGCCCACTCGGGCAACTACACCTCCGGCCGCTCGTCGTCGATCACGCACGTGGTCGTCCACGTCACCCAGGGGTCCTACGCCGGGTCGATCAGCTGGTTCCAGAACCCCGCCTCCAACGTCAGCGCCCACTACGTGATCCGCTCCTCGGACGGCGAGGTCACCCAGACGGTCCGCGACCGCGACACCGCCTGGCACGCCAGGTCCGGCAACCCGTACTCCATCGGCCTGGAGCACGAGGGCTACGTCGACGACCCCTCCTGGTTCACCGACGCCATGTACCGTTCCTCGGCCGCGCTGACCCGCCACCTGTGCGACCGCTACGGCATCCCCATGGACCGGTCGCACATCGTCGGCCACGTCGAGGTGCCGGGCAACGACCACACCGACCCCGGCCCCAACTGGAACTGGACCTACTACATGCAGCTGGTCCGCGGCGGCGCCACCGCCCCCGTCCAGCTGGACTTCGCTTCCTACGACACCCTGCGCGGCGGTTCGACCGGCGCCCAGGTGAAGGCCGCCCAGCACCTGCTGAACAACAGCGGCTTCGACGCCGGCACGGTGGACGGCGTCTTCGGCTCCGGCACCGAGGGCGCGGTGCGGGCCTTCCAGCGCAGCCGCTCCCTGACCGCGGACGGCGTCGTGGGCGCCCGCACCTGGACCGCCCTGCTGTCGGCCGGCGCCAGGCCCGTGCTGAAGCGGGGGGGTTCGGGGGCGGACGTACGGCGGCTGCAGCGTTCCCTGACCGCGGCGCTCGGCCGCACCGTGGACGCCGACGGCGTCTTCGGCCCCAACACCGAGACCGCCGTGCGCGACTACCAGAGCAGCCGCGGCCTGGCCGTGGACGGCATCGTCGGCAGCGGCACCTGGGGCGCGCTCCAGGCCGGCCGGTAGATCCGGGAACCACGGAGAACCACCGGGAACCGGCAGGTCACACCGGTCCGCACCGCCCCCCGGCGGTGCGGACCGGTGCCGTCCCCCGCGAGGTCCGCGGCCCCCTCCCCGCCCCGGAAGACGTTCGCGAGCCGCTCGCGAACCACTCGTGCATTCCTCACGGCCGACTCGTGACAGCTGTGACTGTTCCGCCCCTCGGCGCCGTGGAAGGGTCTTCCCCGGACGCCGCCGGTGACCGAGAAGAGCCGAAGGGGGAACGATGAGCAAGGGCTACGCCGTCTTCTGCGACGCCGACCGCCACTTCTACGACGCCCCCCACCGCCTCTCGGACGAGACCGGACGGGCCGGCACCTACGAGGCCGCCCGCCGCCCGGCCCCCGCCGGCTGGCAGCGCCACCGCTCCGGCGACTGGCTGGCACTGCGCCCCCTGGACGCCGAACTCCCCGCCCAGGGCTGGAAGATCCACGTCTCGGCCTGCCTGGACAACGCCGAGCGGATCCTGGAGAAGGTGTGGGACTACTGCGTGTCCCGGGGCGTGGCCTTCAAGTTCATGCCCAGCCGCTACCTCCTGCACAACCGCAACGCCAAGTACGCCGACCGCGGCGCCAGCGGGAAGTTCGTCACCGTCTACCCGGCCGGCGACGAGCAGTGCCGCACCATCGCCGAGGACCTCGACGCGCTGCTGGCCGGCGAGAGCGGCCCGTACATCCTCAGCGACCTGCGCTGGGGGAACGGCCCGGTGCACGTGCGCTGGGGCAGCTTCACCGAGCGGCACTGCTACGAGGACGGCGAGCTGCGTCCCGCCGTCGAGGACGCCGAGGGCCGCCTGGTCCCCGACCGCAGGGGCCCGGCCTTCCACGTCCCCGGCTGGATCACCCTCCCCGACTTCCTGCGCCCCCATCTGGAGGCCCGCGGCGCGGCGAAGGTCGCCGACATCCCCTACCGCATCGAGAAGGCCCTGCACTTCTCCAACGGCGGAGGCGTGTACGTCGGCACCGACACCCGCACCGGTGAGAAGGTCGTCCTCAAGGAGGGCCGCCCCCACGCCGGCCTCGCCGCCGACGGCGCCGACGCCGTGGCCCGCCTGCGCCGCGAGAAGGAGGCGCTGGAGAGGCTGTCGGGCCTGCCCCAGACCCCCGAGGTGCGCGACTGGTTCCAGCTCGGCGACCACTGGTTCCTGGTGCTGGAGTACGTCGAGGGCCGGCCGCTCAACAGCTTCTTCGCCCTGCGCCATCCGCTGATCGAGGCGGACCCCGGCCCGGAGGCGATCGCCGGGTACACCGAGTGGGCCCTGCGCGTCCACCGGCTGGTGGAGGAGGCCGTCGAGGCCGTCCACGCCCGCGGCGTCGTCTTCAACGACCTGCACCTGTTCAACATCATGGTCTCCGAGGACGAGCGGTCGGTGACGCTGCTGGACTTCGAGGCCGCCGCCCACATCGACGAGGGCCGCCGCCAGGTCATCGCCAACCCCGGCTTCGTGGCCCCCGCCGACCGCAGGGGGTTCGACGTCGACCGCTACGCCCTGGCCTGCCTGCGCATCGCGCTCTTCCTGCCGCAGACCAGTCTGCTGGCGATCGACCGGGGCAAGGCGGCGCACCTGGCCGAACTGGTGGCCGAGGAGTTCCCCGTACCGCGCGGGTTCCTCGACGAGGCCGTGGCGGAGATCCTCCGCGGCTGGGAGCCCCCGGTGCCGTCCGGCGCCGGGCGCGGGCCGGGCGGCACGGCACGGGAGGGGACGGCGGACGCCGCGGCGGGCACGCCCGGGCGGGGCTACTACCTGCCCGTCCACCCCGCCGACTGGCCGCACGGCCGCGACTCGATGGCACGGGCGATACTCGCCTCGGCCACCCCCGAACGCGAGGACCGCTTCTTCCCCGGCGACATCGCCCAGTTCGCCGCGGGCGGCGGGGCCTCCTTCGCCACCGGCGCGGCCGGCGTGCTCCACGCCCTGGCCGAGACCGGCGCCGAGAGGTGCCCGGCCGCCGAGGACTGGCTGCTGCGCAGGACCAAGGAGCCCGCCTCCGGCACCTCGCTCGGCTTCTACGACGGGCTGTCCGGCATCGCCTGGACCCTGGAGCGCTTCGGCCACACCGACCGGGCCCTGGAACTGGCCGGGACGGTCGTGGACCAGCCCTGGGACGATCTGGCCCCCGACCTGCACGGCGGGCTGTCCGGCATCGGTCTGGCGCTGGACTCCCTGGCCGCCTCCACCGGCGAGAGCGCTCTGCGCGACGCCGCGCTGCGCTGCGCCCGCCTCGTCGCCGACAAGGCCGGCAGGACCGACAAGGCCGGCGAGGGCGGACGCGGGACCGGACGCGGCGGCCCCCGGGCCGGGCTGCTGTACGGCTCGGCCGGCCAGGCCCTGCTCTTCCTGCGGCTGTACGAGCGCACCGGCGAGCCCGGACTGCTCGACCTCGCCGCCGAAGCGCTGCGGCGCGACCTCGACCACTGCGTGACGAGCGCCGGCGGGGCCCTGCAGGTGGACGAGGGCTGGCGCACCATGCCCTACCTCGGCGAGGGCAGCGTCGGCATCGGGATGGTGCTGGACGACTACGCCGCCCACCGCGACGACGAGCGGTTCGAGCGGGCGCGGCACGACATCCTCAGGGCCGCCCGCTCCAGGTTCTACGCCCAGCCGGCCCTGTTCCGGGGCACGGCCGGGATGATCCTGCACCTGAGCCGCACCACCGTCGGCGACCCCGCAGCCCGTGAGGCGGACCTGCGCCGCCAGATCGCCTCGCTGACCCGGGCCGCCGTCCCCTACCAGGGCCTGCTGGCCTTCCCCGGCGAGCAGATGATGCGCCTGTCGATGGATCTCGCCACCGGCACGGCCGGCTGTCTGCTCGCCCTGGGCAGCGCGCTGCACGACACCCCCGCGCACCTGCCCTTCCTCCCGCCGCCCCCCGGGCGGCCCCAGAGCCGGTCTCTCGTCAGGGAGGCCGTACCGGAAAATCCCGTCCCCACGGAAACGAAAGGAACAGAGAAATGACGCTTCTCGACCTGCAGACCCTGGAGACCGCCGAGGACAAGGGCACCGTCGCCGGCGGTTCCGAGGCCAGCCTGCTGCTGTGCGGTGACAGCTCCCTGAGCGTCACCACCTGCAACTGACCTCGCCACCGCGGGACCTGATCCCGCGAGCGTGAGACGGCCGACGCGGTCCCGGGTGATCACAGCGCCCGGGACCGCGTCCCCGTATCCCAAGGTCTACCCCGGCCGCCCCGTGCGTACCCCCGCCGCGCCGCCCACGGACGCGAGGAGCCCACCGCCCATGGCGCCCCAGCCCGCCGCCGATTCCGATGCCGCCGGCCCCGCCGCCACCGGCCTGCCGGCCGACCGCGTCCTGACGGCCGCGATCCGCCACAGCGGCGGGCGCGCCGCGGTGATCTGCCTGCTGGCCACCGCCTCCGCCGCCGCGACCGTCGCCCTGCCCGCCGCGCTCGGACACACCCTCGACCTGGCGCTGGACGGCGCCGGGGAGGCCGCCCGCTGGACGGCGCTGTGCGCGCTGCTGGTCGCCGCCGAGGTACTGCTGGACGCGGTGAGCGCCCATCTCACCGGCACCACCGACGCCCGCTCCACCGCCTGGCTGCGCCGCCGCGGACTGGAGCACCTGCTGGCCGTGGGCCCCCGGCGGGCGGCCCGCTTCGGCCACGGCGACCTGGTGACCCGGCTGTCGGGCAACGCGGCCGAGGCCGGCGGCGCCCCCTCCGCCGCCGCCACCGCCGTCTCCTCGCTCCTCACCCCGCTCGGCGCCCTGGCGGCGCTGGTGCTGGTGGACCCCTGGCTCGCCGCCGCCTTCTGCGCGGGGGTCCCGCCGCTGGTGCTGCTGCTGCGCGCCTTCGCCCGCGGCTCCTCCGACAGCGTCTCGCGCTACCAGCGCGTCCAGGGCGAGATCGCCGCGCGCCTGGTCGAGGCGCTGGCCGGCGCCCGTACCCTCGCCGCCGCGGGCACCGCCGACCGCGAACGCGCCCGCGTGCTGGCCCCGCTGCCCGAACTGGCCTCCCAGGGGCGGCGTATGTGGCACGTGTACGGGCGGGCCATGGTCGGCAGCGGCATCCTGGTACCCCTGCTGACGATCGCCGTCCTGGCGGTGGGCGGTATGCGGCTGGCCGCCGGCGAGCTGAGCGTCGGCGAGCTGCTGGCCGCCTCCCGCTACGCGGCCCTGGCCGCCGGGGTCGGCGCGGTCACCGGCCGGCTGAGCGCCCTGGTGCGCGG
>NZ_JBXUOY010000211.1:0-9296 GCF_057196705.1 Streptomyces sp. ATLC9
GCCGTGTACAGCGCGCCCGCGCCGCGGTGGTCGCGCCACAGCAGGCGCTCGGCGGCCGAGGCCGCGCGCCCGAAGGCGGCGACGGGGTGCGCTCGGCGAGGGTCGCCCGCGACCAGGTCGAGCAGGTACCCCAGGGCCGCGCCGCACGCGTAGCCCGCGGCCGCGGGGCCGAGGAGCGCGGGGGGGCCGGCGTCCGCCGGAGCGGGGGCCGGGGGGAGGGCGTGGTCGGCACGCATCGCGTCAGCCGGCCGTCACACCTCGTGCGGAACCGGTGGCGCGGCGGGATGGAGGTGGTGCGGCAGACAGGGTGCCGGGCATGGCGGTGTGTCCTCACTCAGGGTCCTCGCCCTGGCTCGACGTGACCGGCGGTGAGAGTCTCCTGGCTCCCGGATCGGCGCGTCCCCCGGCCTTCCAGCCCGATGCGAGGGCCGTGACGCTGGGTGGGGGAGCGCTCCCCGGTGACAGTGGCGGGACCGCGCCGGATTCGCACCGGCTTCCTCTCCTGCCGCCGTTTGGCAACGGGAAGTCCACCACGACCGGGAAGGCGCGTCAACTCACTCGTGACCTGCGGTGGCGCACTGTGCGGAAGCGCACACGGCACCCGGCGGCCCACGCCGGGGCGCTCACGCCCGGGGAGACGGAAGCGCGGCAGGGCGCGGACGGACCCAGGAGACGCCGGGACATCCGGGAAGGCCGGGAGGAACGCGCCGGCGCCCGGCGGTGTCCGCCGGGGGCCGGTGAGAGGCGTAAGGGTGCCGGAGGCCCGGGCGGGCCCCCGGGCGCATCGGGTCCGCTCAGGCCGCGATGATGTAGATGCCGTACGCCACCGCGGCCGCGCACAGGGCGTAGCTGGCGTAGGCGCCGACGCGGGCCAGGGCGGAGGAGCCGCCCCGCGTCCCGCCGTTGGCGCCCAGGCCGACGATGCCGAGGGTGAACAGGCCCACCAGGCCGACCGTCATCACGAGGCTGACGCCGAAGACCTGGCCGAGGGCGGCCCAGTCGATGTCCATGGTGCTTCTTCCTTCGCGGGGCTCGGGCTCAGGGAACGGAGACGGTGGTCTTCGCCGGGGTGTCGGAGGCCCTCCCGGCCTCCTCCATGGCGGCGGTGGGCGGCGGGGAGACGGCCTGCACCGCGGCCGTGACCACGCCCGGGTCCTCCGCCTCGGCCTGCTCGACGTCGTTGACGTTGGTGTGGTCGACCGGCTCACGGCGGGAGGCGATCCAGATGGCGGCGATGGCGGCCACGGAGGCGACCGCGACCACGGTGACGCCCCAGTCGCCCTGGATGGCCAGCAGCGCGGAGCCCGCGGCGATCAGGCCGGCGGCCGGGAGGGTCAGGCCCCAGGCGGCGACCATGCGGCCGGCGGTGCTCCAGCGGACCACGCCGCCCTTGCGGCCCAGGCCGCAGCCCATGATCGAGCCGGAGCAGACCTGCGTGGTGGAGAGCGCGAAGCCCAGGTGGGAGGAGGCCAGGATGGTGACGGCCGAGCTGGTCTGGGCCGCGAAGCCCTGTGCCGGGCGGATGTCGGTCAGGCCCTTGCCCATGGTGCGGATGATCCGCCAGCCGCCCAGGTAGGTGCCGAGCGCGATGGCGATGCCGGCCGAGGCGATGACCCACAGCGGCGGGTCGGCGTCGGCGCCGAGCACGCCGCCGGAGATCAGTGCGAGGGTGATGACGCCCATCGTCTTCTGCGCGTCGTTGGTGCCGTGGGCCAGGGAGACCAGGCCGGCCGAGGCGATCTGCCCGGCGCGGTAGCCCTTGGCGACCTGTCCTTCCTCGGTGTCGCGGCTGATCCGGTAGGTCAGCCTGGTCGCGAGCATGGCCGCGATACCGGCGACCAGGGGCGCGACGAGGGCCGGGATCAGCACCTTCATGAAGACGGCGCCGACGGAGACGGCACCGATGCCGGCGGCGGCGATCGTGGCGCCGAGGAGGCCGCCCATGAGGGCGTGCGAGGAGCTGGAGGGGAGCCCGGCCAGCCAGGTCAGCAGATTCCACAGGATCGCGCCGACCAGCCCCGCGAAGATCACCGCGGGTTCGATGCCGGAGTCCTCGTTGATGAGGCCCTTGGAGATCGTCGCGGCGACCTCGACCGAGATGAAGGCGCCGACGAGGTTGAGGACCGCCGACATCGCCACCGCGGTCTTGGGCTTGAGTGCCCCGGTCGAAATGGTGGTGGCCATGGCGTTGGCCGTGTCGTGGAAACCGTTGGTGAAGTCGAACACCAAGGCCGTGACGATCACGATCCCGATGAGAAGCGTGATGTTTTCCATTCACCCAGGCAATCGGTCGAGGGGGCAGGTACTCGGTGAACGTAAGGATGCCGGGTGAACGCAAGGTGAACTGGGAACGGCGTCACGGTGTCCCGTGTCGCCTGTGTGCGCAGGGTCGCACGGTGCGGTGGCGGGCCCGGCCCCGGTGCGCCCCGGCGCACCGTGCGCCTCCGGTGCGGCCTGCCGGCGCTAGAGTGCTCCGCCGGAGGTGGCGCGGATGCGGTCGGCCTGGGCGGACGCCTGGCGGGAACTGGTGGCCACGGCCCGCCGGACGGTGGCCGACGGCCTGGTCGTGGGTACCTCGGGCAACGTCTCGGTGCGGGTCGGTGACACCGTCCTGGTCACCCCCAGCGGCGTCGCCTACGACCGCCTCGGTCCGGACGAACTGTGCGCCGTCGGCCTGGACGGGCGGCGGAAGGCCGGCGACCTGGTGCCCACCAGCGAACTGCCGATGCACCTGGCGGTGTACCGCTCCACCGCCGCCGCGGCGGTGGTCCACACCCACGCCGTGCACGCCACCGCCGTCTCCACCCTCGTCGACGAGCTTCCGGCGATCCACTACATGGCCGCCGCCCTGGGCGGCGCGGTCCGTGTGGCGCCGTACGCCACCTACGGCAGCGAGGAACTGGCCGCCCGTGTGCTGGAGGCGCTGCGCGACCGCAGCGGCTGCCTGCTGCGCAACCACGGCACCCTCGTGTACGCCGACAGCCTCGGCCGGGCGTACGACGACACCGCCCAGCTGGAGTGGATGTGCCGGGTCTGGCTCGCCGCCGCCTCCGTGCCCGGCCGCGCCCCCTCCCTGCTGCCGCCCGGGGAGCTGGACCGCGTCGCCGAGCGGCTGCGCGGCTACGGGCAGCGGAGCCGGCCCGCCCAGCCGGATGCCGCCCCGCCCGGCGGATGATCCCGCGCGGACGGGGTACGAGGCGGGCGACCCCGGCACCGGGCGGGGGACCGGCCCCGGCCCGCCCCCGCTCACCCGCCGGAGCCCGCCCGCTGGCCCCGGCGACACCACGCCGTCATCCTTGGAGACGATGAGTCTGCGCAGAACGGCGGCCCTGACCGCCCTCACCACGCTCGGTGCCGGAGCGGCCGCTGTCGTGGCCGGCCGGTCCGCGGCCACCGCCGCCCTCAGGCCGTCCTCCGGGCGCTCCCTGCCCGCCGGCTTCGAGGGCCCGCAGCTGACCGTCCACGCCACCGCGGCGGGGCAGGTCACCCTGACCCGCTCCCTCATCTCCCAGCTCCCCGGCACCTACGCCCTCACCGGTCCCGGCCGGCACGCCGTCGTCGGAGCCGTGCTGGACGCCCCCACCTCCGCCGACACCGTCGTACGGCGCTTGGAGCGGGTGGACCGCGGCCGGCTCGCCACCGGCGACCGGGTGCGGCTGACCCCGCAGCTCCACACCGGAAACCCCGGGGAGGCGCTGGACCTGGAGTACGCGGACATCGAGGTGCCCGGCGAACTCGGCCCCCTGCCCGCCTGGTACCTGCCGTCCCTGCGTGAGGTGTGGGTCATCGCCGTGCACGGACTGGGCGCCACGCGCGAGCACCCCATGAACGTCCTGCCCTTCCTGAACGCCATGGGCGTCCCCGTGCTCGTACCGGCCTACCGGGGCGACCCCGGGGCGCCCCGGTCGCCCGACGGCACCGTCCACCTGGGCGACTCCGAGTGGCACGACCTCGACTCGGCCGTCCGCTACGCCCTCGGCCGCGGCGCCCGCGGCGTGGTGCTGTACGGCTGGTCCACCGGGGCCACGATGGCGCTGCGGACCGTCGCCGAGTCCCCGGTCCGCGACTTCGTCACCGGACTGATCCTGGACTCGCCCGTGCTCGACTGGCGGGCCACCCTGCGCGCACTGGCCGGCGCCCGCCACGTCCCCGCACCCCTGCTGCCGCTGGCGGTGCGCGCCGCGCAGGGACGCGCCCGGCTCCACCCGGAGCTCCGCTCCGAACCGGGCGACCCCGGCGCGCTGCGGCTCCCCACGCTCGTCCTGCACGGCCCGGACGACGCCGTCGCGCCCTGGAGCCCCTCCCGCGAACTGGCCGAACGGCGCCCGGACCTGGTCTCGCTGCACGTCGTCGGACAGGCCCCGCACGCCGCCATGTGGAACGCCGACCCGCGGGGCTACGAGGAGGCGCTGCGCCGCTTTCTCACCCCGCTCATGTGAGGCGCCGCGACCGGCGTTTGGGCTTTCGGGCCGTCATCAACAACACTGCTCCCGTGACGTCCCGTACCCCGCGAGACACCCGGCTGCGCCTCGTATCCCGACAGCCTCTCGCCGCCGCGCGCCGAGCAGTGGGCACGCGCCGCCGGCGGAGCGCGCCCCGGCCCCCCGAGGGAGTGCCCCCACGAGACCAACTCGCCCGGCAGGCACGGGCCTGCCTCAGCGACGCCGTGCGGCTGGCACGCTGGGCCGACCGCACCGGGCTGTCACCGGTGTCGGCCGCCGAGCGGGCGGCGGCGGAACTGCGGATGCCCGTGGAGCAGATCCCCGTCCACTGGGATCGCGCCCGGCTCGCCGGCCTCGTCGAACTGCACGACGGCACCGCCATGCCCGGCTGGCGGCTGCGCGCCTGGGACCGCGACGACTCGGCCGTGCTGCGCGGCTGGGTCGCGCTCTTCGACGCCTGGTCGCTGGCCCATCCCGCACCCGGCGGCGCGGACCCCGGCGCGGTCGGCGAGGTGGTCGTGGCGGCGCCGCAGTTCCTGTCGGTGATGCACCTGTCCTCCGGTCCGGTGACCGTGCCGGCCCTGCTGGACCTGCTGAGGCGGCGCATCGCGGAGATCCGCGCCGAGCGCGACGGAGCGGAGCCGCCGGGCGGCCCACCCGGCGACTCCCCGGCGGGCGGGGCGGCCGGGGAGCCGGACGACTGCCTGCCCTCGCTCCTGGACTGGGCCCTCCACGGGCTCGCCTCCGTCGGCGCCCTCACCCGCTGCGCCGAGGACGGCCGGGGCCGCCCCGGCCAGGCGGTGCTCACCCCGCTGGGCAACTGGGCGGTGTGGGTGAAACTGGAGCAGATCTGCGTCGCGGCCCAGAGTCCGGCGGGGAACATCGAGCAGCACGCCGAGGACATGCTGCGCGGATGCGCCAGGCTCTCGCCCGGAGAGGCCCGCGCCGAGTACCGCGCCTGGCTGGCCGCGCGTCCCACCGGCCCGGCCGTCGCCGAGCTGATCGGGGCCGCACGCGGCGACGACGCCCTCATCCGGGGGCTGGCCTTCGAGGCGCTGCGCGCCGTGGGCGCCCCCGCGGAACCCGCCGTCCGGGAGGCGGCGGGCGAGCCCGTCCTGCGCCCCTACGCCCTGCTCTGGCTCGCCGAGCACGACGGCGCGGACCCGGCGGACCTGGCGAACGGCGCCCCCGGTGTCCTGACCGCGGAGGAGGCCACCTGGCTGTGGGTGGACACCGCCGCGGCCGTCGCCGACCACGGCGACGGGAAGGTGCTGGTGGAACACCTGGACTCGGCCGTGCAGAGCAGCGTCCCCGGTCTTCTGGAGGCCGTCCGCGCCACCGGCCACCCGCGCACCGTCCAGGTCCTGGTCGCGCTCGCCGCGGCCCACCCGGACCCGGCGCTGGCCAGGGCCGTGCGCCGGGCGGCCTTCCAGGTCCACACCGGTGAGGTGTGACGGGCCCGCCCCCGGCCGGGCCGCGCGCGTCCCGCACGGCGGGCGCCCGCCGCCCGGGCGTACGCGGTCCCCTCGACCGGGCGCGGAAATCCGGTTGCGCGCCGCCGTTAGACTGGCCGCATGGTGAACCTCCTCGTGCATTAGCGGCGTACGCCCGTCTCCCAGCCCCCGACCGACGACGTACGCACGTCCACCCTGCCCAGGAGTATTTCCGTGATCACCGCCACCGGAGTAGAGCTGCGCGCCGGCGCCCGGATCCTCATCGAGTCCGCCTCCTTCCGCATCGCCAGGGGCGACCGGATCGGCCTGGTCGGCCGCAACGGGGCCGGCAAGACAACCCTCACCCGCTGCCTGGCCGGGGAGGGCGCCCCCGCCGGCGGGACCATCACCCGCACCGGTGAGGTCGGCTACCTGCCCCAGGACCCGCGCACCGGCGACCTCGACGCCCTCGCCCGCGACCGCATCCTGTCAGCCCGCGGTCTGGACACCGTGCTGCGCAGGATGCGCGAGAACGAGGACCGGATGGCGAACGGCCAGGGCGCCACCCGCGAGAAGGCGATGAGGAAGTACGAGCGGCTGGAGACGGAGTTCCTCACCAAGGGCGGCTACGCCGCCGAGGCCGAGGCCGCCACCATCGCCGCCAGCCTCGGCCTGCCCGACCGGGTGCTCGGCCAGCCGCTGCACACCCTCTCCGGCGGCCAGCGGCGCCGGGTGGAGCTCGCCCGCATCCTCTTCTCGGATGCCGACACCCTGCTGCTGGACGAGCCGACCAACCACCTCGACGCCGACTCGATCGTCTGGCTGCGCGACTTTCTGAAGACCTACCGCGGCGGCTTCGTCGTCATCTCCCACGATGTCGACCTGGTGGAGACGGCCGTCAACAAGGTCTTCTACCTCGACGCCAACCGCTCCCGCATCGACGTCTACAACATGGGCTGGAAGCAGTACCTGGCCCAGCGCGAGGCGGACGAGAAGCGGCGCAGGCGCGAGCGGGCCAACGCCGAGAAGAAGGCCTCGGCCCTCAACTCCCAGGCCGACAAGATGCGTGCCAAGGCCACCAAGACGGTGGCCGCCCAGAACATGGCACGCCGGGCCGAGCGGCTGCTGGCCGGGCTGGAGGAGGAGCGGCGCGCCGACAAGGTCGCCAAGCTGCGCTTCCCCGACCCCGCGCCCTGCGGCAAGACCCCGCTGATGGCTGAGGAACTGTCCAAGTCCTACGGCTCGCTGGAGATCTTCACCGACCTCTCGCTCGCCATCGACAAGGGCTCGCGCGTGGTCATCCTCGGTCTCAATGGCGCGGGCAAGACCACTCTGCTGCGACTGCTGGCCGGGGTGGAGAAGCCCGACACCGGCCGGGTGGTTCCGGGACACGGGCTGAAGCTCGGCTACTACGCGCAGGAGCACGAGACGCTCGACGGCGACCGCACGGTCCTGGAGAACATGCGCTCGGCCGCCCCCGACATGGACCTGGTCGACATCCGCAAGACGCTGGGCTCGTTCCTGTTCTCCGGCGACGACGTGGACAAGCCCGCGCGGGTGCTCTCCGGTGGGGAGAAGACCCGGCTGGCGCTGGCCACGCTGGTGGTCTCCTCGGCCAACGTGCTGCTGCTGGACGAGCCGACCAACAACCTCGACCCCGCCAGCCGGGAGGAGATCCTGGGCGCCCTGCGCACCTTCACCGGCGCGGTGGTGCTGGTCACCCACGACGAGGGTGCGGTGGAAGCGCTCCAGCCGGAGCGGATCATCCTGCTGCCCGACGGTGTGGAGGACCTGTGGGGCGAGGAGTACGCGGACCTCGTGGCGCTCGCCTGAGCGGAGCCCGTCCCCCGCCGCCCGGCCGCACCGCGGGCGCGTGGTGATCACACCGTTCTGGATCATTCGGCCGAGGCTTGATCCGTCATCTGAGTGAGATCGGCTCGTATTCCGGCGCGGCCGGGCGTCGATGGCGCCGACGCTGTGGCATAGACCTCCCCAACCGGGTGTTTGAGCACTAGTCGAGGCCCTGACCTGCCCTTTCTTCATGAAGTACGGAACCGTGCCCCCGGCGAGTCCCGCAGAACGCCCCGCTTCGGAGCCCTTCGGCCCTTGTCCGCCCGCCGATGACGTTCTACGGACCTTGCCGAATGGGTGGCCAGAAAACCGGCAAGGGGTGATCATGAGAGTCCAGAGCGCACTTCCCATGAGGAGGCACGGGTGGCCGAGACTCTGAAGAAGGGCAGCCGGGTGACCGGCGCCGCGCGCGAGAAGCTCGCGGCTGATCTCAAGAAGAAGTACGACTCCGGTGCGAGCATCCGGGCGCTGGCCGAGGAGACCGGCCGCTCCTACGGATTCGTGCACCGGATGCTCAGCGAGTCCGGCGTGACCCTGCGCGGTCGCGGCGGTGCCACGCGGGGCAAGAAGACCGCGACGTCCTGAGACCCAGGGTGTCCCGAGGGGCGCCACCCGGTCGGCCATCCGACCGGCCGGGTGGTTACTCTTCAGTCACTTGACAGTCGTCCGACTGCGGACTGCCCCGGGAGGTCCTCATGACCCTGCTCGACAAGGACGGCGTGCGGCTCGTCGCGGACGGTGCCGTGGCCACGGTCACGCTCGACCGCCCGGCCAAGCGCAACGCCCAGACCTTCGCCATGTGGCGCGCCCTGGCCGAGGCCGGGCGGCTGCTGCCCGGTGGGATCCGCGTCGTCGTCCTGCGCGGAGAGGGGCAGTCCTTCTCCGCCGGGCTCGACCGGCAGGCCTTCACTCCCGAAGGCTTCGACGGCGAGCCGTCCTTCATCGACCTGGCGCGCGGTTCCGATGCCGAGGTCGACGAGGCCGTCGCCGGCTACCAGGAGGCTTTCACCTGGTGGCGGCGGAACGACATCGTGAGCATCGCCGCCGTCCAGGGCCACGCGGTCGGCGCGGGCTTCCAGCTCGCGCTCGCCTGCGACCTGCGAGTGTGCGCCGACGACGTGCAGTTCGCGATGCGTGAGACCAGCCTCGGACTGGTCCCCGACCTCACCGGCACCCACCCGCTCGTCTCCCTGGTCGGATACGCCCGCGCGCTGGAGATCTGCGCGACGGGACGATTCGTGCGCGCCGAGGAGGCCGAGCGGACCGGACTGGCCAACCTCGTGGTCCCCGCCGCCGAGCTGGAGGCCGCCACCGCCGATCTGGCCGCGGCGCTGCTCGCGGCTCCGCGTGACGCGGTGATCGAGACCAAGGCGCTGCTGCGCGGTGCGGTGGGCCGTGCCTACGACGAACAGCGCGCCGCCGAGCGCGCGGCCCAGACGCGCAGGCTGCGCGATCTGGCCGGCATCGGCGACTGACGGCCGGCCGCTCTCACGCCGGGCCCCGCGCCGCCTCCCCCTCCGCCACCTCCGTCACCACGGCCGCGACCGTCACGGGCCCGGCGGCGCCGGCC
>NZ_JBXUOY010000212.1:0-9269 GCF_057196705.1 Streptomyces sp. ATLC9
CAGCCAGGCCGCGAGCGCGTGGGCGGGACCGTCCACCCGCACCGGGCGGCCGGAGCCGGCCCCCGCGGCGAGCCGCTGCCCGGTGTCCCGGGCGCGCAGTTCCAGGGGCGGGCAGTCCCCGCGGCCGGACCAGGCGGAGGCCAGGGAGTCCAGCAGGAACCGCGCCTCCTCCTCCGGCCAGTCGGCCGGGGAGTACCCGGCCGCCAGGTCCACATGGTGGATCAGCACCTCGCGCAGCCGGTGCCCCGGCAGCGCGCGGGCCGGTATCCGGTCGCCGTTGCGCAGGACGACCTCGGCCGCCCACGCCCCGCCGTCCAGCCGCCGGGCGTGATCGACGAACCCGTCCCCGGAGCGGGCCAGGTCCGCCAGGTGCGCGGCGGCCGGACGGTGCGCGTCCCGCTCGATGTCGGCCTCGCGGGCGCCGCCCCCGGCGTACATCGGACGTGGGACGCCGGTCTGCGCCCAGGTGAGGAGGTTGCGCAGCCCGTCTGCGTTGCGCGCCACATGGGCGCAGACGTGGCCGCGGGTCCAGCCGGGCAGCGCCGAGGCCGCGGCCAGATCCGCGTCGCCGAGCGAGGCCACAGTGGCCCGCAGCCCCTCCTGCGCGGAGGCGACGCGTGCGATGAGGGCGGCGGTGCCGGCCGCAGTGGAAGTGTCCATGCTCTCTCCGTCGTGCTGAGGCTCGTGCCGGGAGGTCGTGCCGGGATGCCCCGCCGGGCCGGACCGCGTGAGCGTGCCGGGAGCCGCCGGGCCCGCGCCGAAGGACGGCGCACGCCGGACGGCCCCCGGCCCGTACCCGGCTCACCCCGCCGCGGCCACCGCGCCGGGACGCTCCCGCCGGAAGTCGGCGGTCCCGGTGCGCTCGCGCAGTTCGGCCCGGCGGACCTTCCCCGAGGCGGTGCGCGGCAGCCGGTCGGCGAAGGTGATCAGATGCACCTGCTTCTGCGGGGGCAGCTCCCCGTCGAGGTGCTCGAAGACGGCCCGCGCCATGGAGCGGTCGCCGCCGCGGGGGGCCGCGGGGACCACGAACGCCTTGGCCACCCACTGCCCGATCGGATGGGGGTGGGGTACGACGGCCGCGTCGGCGACAGCGGGGTGGGACAGCAGCACGCGTTCCAGCTCCAGCGGGGAGATGCGGTGGTCGAAGGACTTGAACATGTCGTCGGCCCGGCTGACGTAGCCGAAGCTCCCGTCCTCCGCCTCCACCACCAGGTCGCCGGTGTGGTAGAGGCCGCCGGCGAAGGCGGCCGCCGTACGCCGCTCGTCGCCCGCGTATCCGGCCATCACACCGACGGGCCGGTCCGACAGGTCCACGCAGAGCTCGCCGGTCTCCCCCGGGGGCAGCCGGTCGCCCGTCTCGGGGTGGACGACGACGGCCCGGTAGCCGGGCATCGGCCAGCCCATGCGGCCGGGCACCGGGGTGCGTCCGGGCGGGGTGCCCAGCTGCCCGGTGGTCTCGGTCTGGCCGTAGCCGTCGCGGACGCCGATGCCCCAGGCATTCCGCACCGTGCGGAAGACCTCCGGATCCAGCGGCTCCCCGGCGCTGGTGGCCTCGCGCAGCGCGGGCGGGCGCGGCCCGACGCCGTGCCGCACGAGCGCGCGCCACACGCTGGGCGGCGCGCAGAACGAGGTCACCCCCCGGTCGCGCAGCACCTCCAGGACGCGTCCGGGACCGCTGTGCCCGGCCGCCAGGGCGACGATCTGGGCCTCGGCGTTCCAGGGGACGAAGAAGGAGCTCCAGGCGTGCTTGGCCCAGCCCGGCGCCGAGATGTTGAGGTGGACGTCGCCGGGCCGCAGGCCGTTCCAGTACATGCCCGAGAGATGGCCCACGGGGTAGCTCAGGTGGGTGTGGAGGACCATCTTCGGCAGGGAGGTCGTGCCCGAGGTGAAGTAGCAGAACAGCGGGTCGCCGGCGGGGGTCGCGGCATCCGGCCGGAAGTCCTCCGGAGCGGAGCGGGAGTGCCGGTAGCCGGTCCAGCCCGCGGGCTCGCCGCCCACCGCGATACCGCTCCACCGCCCGGGCAGGCCCTCGAACCGGGAGGCCAGGGCGGCCTCCGCCACCACGTGCCGGATGCCGGCACGGCCGATGCGGTCGGCGAGTTCGGCCGGCGAGGCCGTGACGTAGGTGGGCACCACCACCGCGCCGAGCTTGATCGAGGCCAGCACCGTCTCCCACAGGGCGGGCCGGTTGTCCAGCACCACCAGCACCGGATCGCCGCGGCGCACGCCCTGCCCGCGCAGCCAGTTGGCCACCTGGTCCGAGCGCCGGGAGAGCCGCGCGAAGGACAGCTCGGCGTCCTCCCCCTCGCCGACCACCCGCAGGGCGGGGCGGTGGTTGTCCCGCGCCATCGGGTCGAACCAGTCCAGTGCCCAGTTGAAGGTCTCCGGCCGGGGCCAGACGAACTCCCGGCGGGCGGCCTCCAGGTCCTCCCGGTGCCGCAGGAGGGTGTCGCGGGCCCGCTTGAACAGCAGCCCCGGCGCGCTGAACGTCACGCCCGCCCCCCTTCGGCCGGTGCGCCCGAGACGGCGCCGGCCAGCGCCCGTCCGGCGGGCCCCTCCTGCGGCCGGCCGCCGGCGAGCAGGTCCGCGGCGATGGCGTCGGCGTCCCGGTAGAACAGGGTGCGCATCCCCGGGCGGCTGCTGCCGACCTGGGTGAACCAGCGGGTGTGCTCGGTGGGGATGCCCAGCGCGTACAGGTCGGTGCGCGCCCGCCCGCCGGCGTCCACGACGTGGAACGGGGCGCGGGTGACGGCCAGTCCGCCGGACTCGAACCGCTCCCCGTGGACGGAGTCCTCGACCACGTACTCCGAGAGCAGCCCGTCGGCCAGCAGCCCCCGGATCAGGGGGGAGGTGTCACGGCGCAGGTGGGGGACGGGGATGCGGGCGTCGATCAGCACCCGCGCGATCCGGGCGGAGCCGGGCACCCGCGGGGAGGCGACGCGGAAGCCGCCGGCCTCCCGGTCGGCGGTGTAGGTGGTGGCCGGACCGGCGACCTCGACGACACCGGCCTCGATGAGCGCCACCAGCTGCCGGACCCGGTACCGGGGAGGCCCGGCCGACAGCAGGGCGTTGACCGGCAGGAAGCGGCGCAGGAACGCGTCCTGGTGGGAGGAGGGGCGCAGCCCCCCGTAGTCGACCGCCTCCCGGATCGTGTTGCGGATGTCGCGCAGGACGTCAAGAGCGGCCTTGAGCGGGCCCTCGCCGTTGCCCAGGTCGGCCTCGGACAGGTCCCACCGCATGACGTCCAGGAGTTCGGCGCGGAAGGCCTGCGGATCGCGAAAGTGCCGGTCGCCGAAGGGGCGGGCCAGTTTCCGCAGGTCCAGGGCGGGGACCTCACCGAGTCCCGCCTCGCGCAGCAGCCCGGCCGGGTCGCCGCCGGTCAGCAGCACGGAGACGTGGCGCTCGGCGAACCTCTCGCCCGCCTCCTTCCCCTCGCGGGCGGTGACATGGGCCGTCCAGTAGACGTGGTCGAGCTCCCGCAGCAGCAGGGGCAGCACATCCTCGTCGAAGTCCAGGCGGGGGCTGCCGGTCTCCGCCAGGCGCCGCTTGCGGGCCTGCTCGACGGCGTGCGGGGTGAGGAAGAGCGCGCGGTGGCTGTGGTGGGGCTCCTTCTGGTTCCTTCCGCGCGCCGGGATCGGCAGCCCGCTGCGGGAGCCGGCGACGATGTGCGGCTCGCGTCCGCTGGGCTCGTAGCGCATGGAGCCGTCGGGCAGGGTGGTGAAGGCGCCGCCGCGGCCGAGGGTGAGGGCGACCATCACGTCGTAGAAGGACAGCCCCATGCCCAGGACGCCGACGGTCGTGCCCGGCGGGATGGTGGCCGGGTCCAGGTCGAGGTCGGCGGCGGAGTCGCCGCACAGGTAGTGGACGCCGGGGCGGCCGGCGGCGAAGCCGAGCATCTCCCGCTCGAAGCCGTCGGGCTCGTTGCGGGGGTGCCCGGTGGTCAGGACGAGCCGGTCGACCCCGAGCGGCGCGGGGTCGCCCTCGCGCTCCAGCTCGTATCCTCCCCCGGGGCGCGGGCGCACCCTCACGATCCGGTCGTGCACCGGGATCAGCTCGGCCTCCCCGGGCAGATGCCCGGCGATCGTGTCGTAGACCGAGCGCAGGTACTGCCCGTAGCGCAGCCTGGAGGCGTAGTCGTTGGGCCCGAGGGGCTCCTCGCCGTGGGTGCGGGCGCGCTCGGCTATCCACTGGCCCAGGCTGGGGCCCGCGCCGGGCCGGGCGGGGCCGCCGTCGGGCTCCCCGGAGTACATGGTCACCTGGCCGACCACGGTGTTCATGGTGAACCAGTCCTCCTGGTCGGTGCGCCACACCCGGCCGGCCCCGACCTCCACCGCGTCGACGGCGTAGACGCGCAGCCTCCGGCGCGCTGCGGGCTCCTCCCGCAGCCGGACGGCGAGACGCTCCAGCACGGACAGTCCGCGCGGGCCGGTGCCGATCACCGCGACGGTGAGCGGTTGCGGATCGTCGTTGGAAAGTCTGGTCACTGTTCTCACTTCGCTTCCTGTCGGGTCCGGCCCGCGGCCGGCAGGGGGTCGCGCGACGCCGAGATGTCCAGCGCCGCGCGGTCGAAGGTGTTCTGCACGTGCGAGAGCATTCCGAGCAGTTCCTCGGCGCCGACCGACGCCGCCGCGCCGCCGGGCACGTCCCGGACGGGCATGCGGCCGGCCGACGACCACCGCAGCCGGCCGCGCCGGTCGATGTGGCTGCGGGCGAGCTGGGCGTTGTCGGCGTGCAGGCAGTAGGGGACATCGAGGTAACCGCGGGCGAACGCGGCCGGGAGCGCGCGGTCGATGTCGGAGTGGAGTTCCAGGACGGCCTCCACCATGTCCCGTGCCTCACCCAGGAGTTGCTCCGCCTCGCCCTCCTCGGGCCGGTCGTCCGGGGACGCGGTCGCGGCGCGGGCCGCCTCCGCGGCCGTCTCCAGGGCGTGGACGTTGTCCTCGACGGTGGGGATGCGGTGCGCCTCGGCCGGCGTCTTGACGATGAGCCGCTCGGTGCCGGTGAGCGCGGCCAGGCGCGCGCTCTCGCGCAGCAGGGCCAGGGCGCCGGGGACGGTGCGGGGGAAGACGCCCATGTAGGTGTAGAGCACCACGTGCCAGTCGGTGTCCCCCAGATGCTCCCCGGCCAGCCGGCGCAGCGCGGCCAGCGCTGCCACGTCCTGGGGGAAGCTGGTCTGCTGGGCGTAGCTGAGCGAGACGCTGCGCAGGCCGTGCCTGCGGAAGAAGATCCCCTCCAGCACGGACAGTGCCACCAGCAGGCTCGGCGGGCACAGCTGCCCGAGCATGCAGCCGCCGAAGCTCTCCAGGTGCGCGCCGGGCACCCGCTCGGCCAGGACCTCGCAGCTGCGGGCCCAGGCGTCGACCGCCTCGGCCAGCGGAGTGCGGCTGTAGGGCAGGCAGTAGGAGACCGGCCCGCCCTCGGTGGCGTCGAGGCCGGCGTCGATCAGGGCGCGGACGATGCCCAGGGGCAGCGGGGAGCCGTGGCGCACCTGGATCGCGAAGTCCCCGGCGCCGGCCGCCGCGATCATCTCGCGGGTCACCGGGCCCCCGTGGGCGACGATGGGGAAGCCGTTGAGGTCCTCGCCCCTCTCCAGGGCCCGCGCGGCGGAGGCGTGGTCGCCGACCCGGGTGTAGCTGTCCAGGGTGATGGTGCCCACCGTGCGGGCGCGGGCGCCGCGGACGGCGGCGAGGCCGGAACCCATCTGCTCCACGGTCGGGAACCCCATGCGCGGCTGGACCACCAGCTCACCGGCCGAGTGCGCCGCGGCCACCGCGGCGGCGAACGAGCCGGCGGGGCCGGTACGCCCGACGGCTGCGCTCACAGGGCGAGGGCCGCGGGGGCCGGTCCGCGCAGGGTGCGGGCGTCGGGCGCGGCGAGGTAGCGGCGGAACTCGCCGATGCTCACGGAGTCCTCGAAGACCGCGTCGAAGCCCGCCTCGACCAGGGCCCGGACGTGGCTGCCGCCCTCGGCCCCGCGGGTGCCGAGCTTGCCCCCGATGACCACGGGCAGGTCGGCCAGGTCGGGCTCGGCGCGCAGCCGGGCGATGAGGCGGCGGCCGTCGAGGTGCCCGTGCCCGTTGACGCTGCTGATGACCACCATGTCGGGGCGGTGGCGCCGGCACTCGGCGATCAGGAGGTCGTCCGGGACGCAGGCGCCGATGTTGGTGACGCGGTGGCCGTACTCCTCGATCAGGAGCTGGAGGAAGACCAGGTTCCAGGTGTGGGAGTCGGAGGAGACGCTGGATACCAGCACCCGGCGGGGGCCGGCGGTGCCCGGAAGCGGCTCCGGGGTGATCACCGTGGGGGCGGCAGCGGACATGATGTGCGTATCTCCCGTGGTGAGACGTGGTGTGGTGGACGTGCGGTGCGCCGGGTGCGGCGCGGTGCGGCGTGGCGCGCAGGAGCGGGCCCCGGACCGGGGCCCGGGGTGGTGTGCGGGCCCCGGCCCGCGGGGCTCGTCAGGCCTGCGCGGCGACCCTGTCGGAGATCTGGCCGGAGACGGGCCGGATGGGCCGGTCCGGGGTGCGGGCCGCGGCGGGCCGCGTGCGGATGGCCAGCACGGTGCAGCCCTCCCGGCTGGACATCTGGTGCCGGGTGCCCGGGGCCTCGACGACCAGGTCGCCCTTGGTGTACGAGGGGCCGTCGCTGTGGTCGAGGACGCCGTCGAGGACGAGCATCAGCTCGTAGCCCAGGTGCTCGTGGAAGTCGCCGTGGGCGCCGGGCGGGAAACGCAGGATCAGGCCGACGGAGTCCTCGCCCTTCTCCTCGTCGGGGGCCCACAGAACGTGGTGCTCGACGCCGGCCCGCCCGGGTTCCTTCCAGGGCACCCATGAGAGGTCGGTGAGTTCGAAACCGCTGCGGAAGACATTGGGGATGAATTCGATGTCGGACATCTTTTCCTCTTGTTCGGGTGGGATCGTGAGATTTCCCGGGTATCTTCCGAGATGGGTGTCCATGCCGGGAGAAAACCTTCGAACACGAGGCTATCCGCGCTGTGCGGCTCTATCGGGAGAGCTGTCGATTTCCGGTATCGAGGTTTCCGATACCTCTTTTTGCGCATTATCCGGGAGACATCCGGAGCGGAAGTGGCCGGCGCCCTGCCGGAGGGCGGAACGCACGGAAGGAGAAGCCGCCCGGCCCCTTCCGGGCGCCGGGCGGTGGGAACGCGGTGGACGGCGGGCGGATCAGACCAGGACCGGACCGGCGGACGGGCCGGGCGCGTCCGCCGCCGCGCCGCCCGCCCGGCGGGCCAGGCTCAGGAAGGCCGAGACGGCGGGGGAGAGCCAGCCGCCGTCCGGCAGCAGGGCCTGCACGTGCATCACGGTGCCGGGCAGGGAGTCGACCGGCGCCGGGCCCTCCGGCGTCGAACCACAGTCGGCCGCCGCCCGCGGGACCATGGCGACCCCCAGCCCGGCGCCCGCCAGGCCGAGGGCGCCGCGGGTGGAACCGGTCTCCATGAGGGCCGGCGCCTCTCCCCGCACCGCCGTCAGGTAATGCGGCAGGACCTGCTGGGAGGGGCAGTCGGGGTCCACTACCAGGACCCGGTCCAGCAGGGAGGGGTCGCCCGCGAGTAAGCCGACCGGACCGACGGGGACGAAGGGGACGGGGAAGAGCGCCTCGCGCAGTACGCCGCCCGCCGCCGCGGCCTTCCCCGCGCCGGCGGCGCGGGTGAAGGTCAGCCCCACGTCCACGCCTCCGGAGGCCACGGCGGTCTCCACGTCACCGGTGCTCATCACCCTCAGGGAGAGACTGACGCGAGGGTACCGGTAGCGGCTCTGCCTGACGATCTCCTGCAGTTCGTACTCCATGAGGGGGGCTGTCGCCCCGACCACGACCCGTCCGGTCGGCTCGCCCTTGTTCTTGAGCGCGACGGACATCTCGTCCATGACGCTTAATATGCGCCCGACATACACACGGAACGTCTCACCGGCGGCTGTGAGGCGAACGCCGTGTGGTAGGCGGTGGAAGAGGGGTGACCCGACCCTGTTCTCCAGGGACCTCACATGGGCTGTCACACTCGACTGGGAGTATCCGAGATTCTTGGCAGTTTTCGTGAGGCTGCCGGTCCTGGCTACTTCCCAGAAGGTTCTGAGCTGGTATGCGGAAAAATCCATGCGAAATCCCCCAGGCAGTGCTCTCTGACGGCCCGCGCGGTCGCAGGGAGACCACCGGTCCGGGCACCGGCTCCGGTCGGCGCGGTGGCCGGCCGTCCCGGCGGCCGTCACCGTGTTCCCGCGGCCGCCCACCGGCCACCGCGCCGACCGTTCCCTGTCCCCGGCCCGATACCCCGCCTCCGTGAAGCGAACCCGTGATCGATGTTGGTCTGTGCCTGCGCAGCACGTGAAACGCTAGCATCACGGCCAGACCATTAGGAGATGACAGTGGCAAAAACACTTGTCACGAACGGTAGTCGAAGAGTGCGGGCCGAGCCGCTGCCCGTCGAGTTCGCCAACACCCTCTCCGCGGCCAGGGGGCGCCTGGTGGAGGGCCTCGGGTCGCCCGCCGAGCTGGAGGCGTGGCTGCGACGCCACCGGGAGCTGTTCCCCGAGCCCGGGCCCCTGCGGGAGGAGGCACTCCGCGCCTGCGAACAGCAGCTCGCCCACGCGCGCGTCCTGCGTGACGCCGTCCGGTGCCTGATCGCCGCGCGGGTCGACCACAAGGCGCCCGATCCATGGGACATCGCGCACGTCAACCGTGCTTCCGGAATGAGTCAGTCCTGGCCCGTCCTGGTCTGGCGGGACGCCCGTGCGCCCGGTGCGGACTCCCTGTGCACCGGGGACGCCGTCACCCACGCGCTGTCGCTGATCGCCCGCAGCTCGGTGCTCCTGCTGTCCGGGGAACGGGGCGCGCTGCTGCGCAGCTGCCGGGCCCCGGGCTGCGTGCTCTTCTTCTACCGCCACCACCCCCGCCGCGCGTGGTGCTCGAGCGGATGCGGCAACCGCGCACGGGTCGCCCGGCACCAGGCGAGGCGCTCCGCCGGTGACGGAAAGTGACGAAGAGTTGATCCATGCGTGGCCGGAAATGGCAATGAAGAGGTAAAAATTCATTAGCCGACAACGTCGGCCGAACGTCGCGGACACCTCCGCGACCCTCATCGGAGTGGCCGATCGCAGGCATCGGCGAAGTGACCGGGAGAGTGCTCCCGGCGCCGCTAGCGTCCTCGGCGAGGCCCTGCCAGGGGCCGGCCCGGAGGTGTCCGCACCGCCGGGCCGGCCCGCCGGAGCGGGCCCGTCCCCCGCACCAGAGGACCAAACCGCTGTGCCGCAAACC
>NZ_JBXUOY010000213.1:0-9232 GCF_057196705.1 Streptomyces sp. ATLC9
GAAAAACCGGGGGGGGGCCCCGGGCGACCGGGGCGGGAAGCTCCGCCGCCGGTCCCACGACCACCGCCCGGGCCCTTCCGGGCGGCGGGCCGATCCGCCCCGCGAACCCCCGCCGGTACCGTGACCGCATGCTCCCGAGAACCGGGCTGGCGGCCGTCAGCGCCGCCCTGCTCGCCATGAACCGCCGCCTGGAGGTCCGCGACGTCCTGCAGACGATCACGACCTCCGCGCGCGAGCTGCTGGACGCCGGGTACGCCACCCAGGCGGCACTGTGGGCCGTCCGGCACGGGATGGCCGACTGACGCGCGCCCGGCCGGTCCGGCCCGCCGTGTGCCCCCTCCGGCGGACGTCCGTGCCTAAATTCATACGAACGTGTGGACATGGCCGGTGCCGCGTGTCGTGCCCGGCCCCGGCCCGTTCTCCAGTGCGTGCCGCGGCGACCGGCCGCGGCGAACGCAAGGAGGATCGAGAAGTGAAGAACCTCAGGAGGGTCACCGCCGTCGCGATGGTGGCCGGCGGACTCGTCGCCGCCGGTGCGGGCGCGGCCTCGGCCGACTCGGGCGCGCAGGGCGCCGCCGCCCACTCGCCCGGCGTCGGCTCGGGCAACGTGATCCAGGTGCCCGTGCACGTGCCGGTCAACGCCTGCGGCAACACCGTCAACGTCATCGGCCTGCTGAACCCGGCCTTCGGCAACACCTGCGTCAACGCCTGAGCGCGAGGGCGGGAGCGGCCGACGGCTCCGCCCGCGCCCGCCCCGCACGGCCGGCCTCCCGGACCCGGCCGGGAGGCCGGCCCCGGCTCAGCCTCGCTCACGCTCCTCCACGTACGCGTTGTACGCCGCCACCACAGCCCGCCTGGCCGTACGCTCCACCGGCCGCAGCGCCTCGCTCCGCGCCGCCATCGCCCCCGCGCTCACCGCACCGCCGTGGTCCGGCCCGCCCGCGATCTCCACCAGCGCGCCCACCCGCTGCGCCAGCTCCAGGACACGTACCGCGCGCGGCGGATAGCCCGGCGCCAGCAGGGTGCGGCCCGCCTCCGCCCGGGCCCGGTACGCCTCCAGCGCCGCCGCGGCCACCGGTCCGGATCCGGCCACGTCCAGCCGCGCCAGCACCTCGGTCGCCTCGCGCAGCGCCTCCGCCAGCTCCCGTTCGGCCTCCCCGAGCGACGGCACGTCCGCGGGCGGGGCCTCGCGCACCGGCAGGCAGTGCCACACCACCTCGGTGTGCACATCGCCCTCGGGGCCCGCCTCGTGCACCAGCGGCACCAGCCCCAGCGCCGCCCCCGTCCCGACCACCGCCTCACCGGCCTCCAGGGCGCGGGCGTTGAACCCGGGCGGCCCGCTCAGTCCCAGCGGGTGCCCCGGCGCGGGCAGCGCCAGCCGCAGACCCGCCACGCCCGAGGCGCGCAACCGGCCGAGCGCCAGGGTGAGACCCACCTCACCGGGCTCGTCCGGCAGGCCCGCCACGCGGTGCACCGTGTCGTCGCCCACGATGCGCGAAGCGGCCTCGTCGGGCGACACCACTCCGGCGAACAGGGCATTTCCCCAGGCGGCCAGCCGCCCGGAACGAGGTTCTTCGAGCATGCCCCCAGCCTAAGGACAGCCACGCGGAAGTGGTGGCGTAGGTTTTCCCTGGGGACTGTGCCCACAGGCACAGGCGACAGCCGCGACTGCAATGGGAGACAACGCGCCATGAGCGATGTACTGGAGCTGGTGGACGTATCCGTGGTCCGCGAGGGTCGGGCTCTGGTGGAGGGCGTCTCCTGGTCGGTGAAGGAGGGGGATCGCTGGGTCATCCTCGGCCCCAACGGCGCCGGCAAGACCACCCTCCTCAACATCGCGTCCAGCTACCTGTTCCCGACCTCCGGCACCGCCACCGTCCTGGGCGAGAAGCTCGGCTCCGTCGACGTCTTCGAACTGCGCCCGCGCATCGGCATGGCCAGCAGCGCGCTCGCCGAGAAGCTCCCGCGCGACCAGACCGTCCTCCAGACCGTCCTCACCGCCGCCTACGGTATGACCGCCGGCTGGCGCGAGGACTACGACGCGGTCGACGAGCAGCGCGCCCTGGCCTTCCTCGACCGCCTCGGGATGAACGAGTACCTCGAGCGGAGGTTCGGCACCCTCTCCGAGGGGGAGCGCAAGCGCACCCAGATCGCCCGCGCGATGATGGCCGACCCCGAACTGCTGCTCCTGGACGAGCCGGCCGCCGGACTCGACCTCGGCGGCCGCGAGGACCTGGTGCGCCGGCTCGGACGGCTCGCCCGCGACCCGTACGCCCCCTCGATGATCATGGTGACCCACCACGTCGAGGAGATCCCCCCGGGGTTCACCCACGTCCTGATGATTCGCCAGGGCAAGGTGCTCACCGCCGGTCCGGTCGAGACGGAGCTGACCTCCGCCAACCTCTCGCGCTGCTTCGGTCTCCCCCTGGTCGTGGAGTACAACGGCGGCCGCTGGACGGCGCAGGGTCTCCCGCTCGGCTGACCCGGGCCCTACCATGGCGGTGTGGACGCATGGGTGTGGTGGCTGATCGCCGCCGTAGGACTCGGAATCCCGCTCGTACTCACGGCCATGCCCGAGTTCGGCATGTTCGCGGTGGGTGCCGTCACGGCCGCGGCCGTCGCGGCGCTCGGCGGAGGGCTGACGGCCCAGGTGGTCGCCTTCGTGGTGGTCTCCACCGCGCTGGTCCTCGTCGTGCGCCCCGTCGCCAGACGCATGCAGACGCAGCGGCCCGGACACCGCAGCGGCGTCGACGCGCTGACGGGCCGCCAGGCCGTCGTGCTCGAACGGGTCGACGGCTCCGGAGGGCGCGTCAAGCTCGCGGGTGAGATCTGGTCCGCGCGCGCCCTCGACACGAGCGCGTCCTACGAGCCGGGCGACCAGGTGGACGTGGTGGAGATCGACGGGGCGACCGCCGTCGTGATGTGATAGCCGGTGACCGCACGGTCACACAACCGCCGGCGACGCCGACGGCGCAGTCAGCCGCGCTGGTCAGCCCGGTCAGCGTGAGAACCTAGAAACGCAGGGGGAGCCACGATGGACGCCATCATCATCGTGCTGGTCATCCTGGTGGTGCTGGTCTTCATCGCACTCATCAAGACGATCCAGGTCATTCCACAGGCCAGCGCAGCGATCGTGGAGCGCTTCGGCCGCTACACCCGGACACTGAACGCCGGACTCAACATCGTCGTCCCGTTCATCGACACCATCCGCAACCGCGTCGACCTCCGTGAGCAGGTCGTCCCCTTCCCGCCCCAGCCGGTGATCACCCAGGACAATCTGGTCGTGAACATCGACACGGTCATCTACTACCAGGTCACCGACGCGCGGGCCGCGACCTACGAGGTCGCCAGCTACATCCAGGCCATCGAGCAGCTCACCGTCACCACCCTGCGCAACATCATCGGCGGCATGGACCTGGAACGCACCCTCACCTCCCGTGAGGAGATCAACGCGGCCCTGCGCGGCGTCCTGGACGAGGCCACCGGCAAGTGGGGCATCCGCGTCAACCGGGTCGAGCTCAAGGCGATCGAGCCGCCGACCTCCATCCAGGACTCGATGGAGAAGCAGATGCGCGCCGACCGCGACAAGCGCGCCGCGATCCTCCAGGCCGAGGGCGTGCGCCAGTCGCAGATCCTCACCGCCGAGGGTGAGAAGCAGTCCTCCATCCTGCGCGCCGAGGGCGAGGCCAAGGCCGCCGCACTGCGCGCCGAGGGCGAGGCCCAGGCCATCCGCACGGTCTTCGAGTCCATCCACGCCGGGGACCCGGACCAGAAGCTGCTGTCCTACCAGTACCTGCAGATGCTCCCCAAGATCGCCGAAGGCGACGCCAACAAGCTGTGGATCGTGCCCAGCGAGATCGGGGACGCCCTCAAGGGACTCGGCGGCGCACTGGGCAACTTCGGCCCCGGGGCCCCCGCTCCCTCCGCGGACCCCTCCGGCGCCGCCGCGGGCCGCTCCGACCTGAGCAAGCGCCGGGAACAGCCTCCGATCGACTGAGGACACGCCCGCCCTCCCGCCGCACCCGAATACATCGCGACCACGCCCCTCGGGCATGATCGGTGCACCGGACACCGATCAGCTGAGGGGCGTTGCGCGTGAGCATCTGGGAGGCGCTGGCGGTCTGCGTCGCCGGCATAGGCGCGGGTACGATCAACACGATCGTGGGCTCGGGGACCCTGATCACCTTCCCCGTGCTGCTCGCGGTCGGGCTCCCGCCCGTCACCGCCAACGTCTCCAACGCACTGGGCCTGGTGCCCGGCTCCATCAGCGGCGCCATCGGCTACCGCCGGGAACTGCGCGGACAGCGCGACCGAGTGCTGCGCCTGAGCGCCGCGGCCCTGGTCGGGGCGGTGGCCGGGGCCGCCCTGCTGATCACGCTGCCCTCCGCGGCCTTCGACATGATCGTCCCGGTCCTCATCGCACTGGCACTGGTGCTCGTCGTCGTCCAGCCGCGCCTGGCCCGCGCGATCCGCCGCCGCCGCGAGCGCGACGGCGGCGCCGCCCATCCCCACGGCGGTCCCGTGCTCCTCGGCGGCATGACTCTGGCCAGCATGTACGGCGGCTACTTCGGAGCCGCCCAGGGCGTCGTCTACCTCGCCCTGATGGGCCTGCTCATCAACGACGACCTCCAGCGGATCAACGCCGTCAAGAACATCCTCGGCGCGATCGTCAACGGGGCCGCCGCGGTCTTCTTCCTCTTCGTCGCCGACTTCGACTGGACCGCCGTCCTGCTCATCGCGGTCGGCTCGGCGGTCGGCGGACAGCTCGGCGCCCGACTGGGACGCGGACTGCCGCCGACCGCCCTGCGCGCGGTCATCGTGACCGTCGGCACGGCGGCGATCGTCCAGCTCGTGCTGGACTGAACCGACCGGAGCGGCCGCCGCCCGCGGCGGCCCGCGAGAAGCCTCAGGCGGACGCGGGCAGGGCCAGCCACTCCGGCGGCGCCTCACCGTCCCGCAGCCCCAGCGCGAGGACGAGCGCGTCCGCGGGCGTCGGCTCGAACGGCTGCGTCAGCAGCCGCATGCCCGCCTGCGCGGGGGTGCGGTCGGCCTTGCGGTGGTTGTCCTCCGCACACGCCGCAACGGTGTTCAGCCAGGTGTCGCCGCCCCCGCGCGAACGCGGCACGAGGTGGTCCACCGTGGTCGCCCGGCGCCCGCAGTAGGCGCACCGGTGCCGGTCCCGTACGAGTACGCCCCGCCGCGACCACGCCGCCCGTTGTCGGAACGGAACCCTCACGTATCTGCGGAGCCTGATCACCTGCGGTACCGGAAGGTCGACCCGTGCCGCCCGCACACGCAACCCGGGATGAGACTGCTCCACCACGGCCTTGTCCTGCATCACCAGCACCACCGCGCGCCGCAGCGACACCGTCGACAACGGCTCGAAACCGGCATTGAGCACCAGCGTCTCGCGCATCTCACCCACCTCCCGGCCCGCCCCGCGGCGGAGTGGGACCACTGTGCCCCTGTCCGACCGGGCGGACAACGCAATTTCCGCACGGTGTACGGGGGATGGGAGGACGGTGGCACGCGGACGACGGGACGAGGGGAGAGCGGACAGGCGGGCGGCCGCCGAGGCCGCCCACCCTCCGGAGGCTCCGGGAATTCCCGAGCTCCCGAGTTCCGGCGGACGGCGGGGCACGAGTGCGCCCCGCCGCCTCCGCCACCGCGGTGCCTGCCGCTCGGCCACCACGGCGCGACTCGTGGACAGTGAGGCGCGGGTCCCCTCCCGACGGTGAGGCCGGCCGCCGGAACGGCCCCGGCCTCCGACTCCCGGCTTCCCGGTCCGCGGGGAGTCCGGGATCAGCCCTCGGCGGGCACCTCGTACTCACCGATCAGCCGCGCGCGAGCCAGCGTGTGGAAACGCAGGTTGAAACCGACCACGGCGGGTGACGCGTCCGCCTCCACGCCCAGCTTCCCGGTGTCCACGGCGTAGACGGTGAACACATAGCGGTGCGGGCCGTCCCCGGGCGGTGGCGCGGCCCCGCCGAAGTCACGGGTGCCGTAGTCGTTCCGGACGTGCACCGCCTCCGGGGGCATCCCCGTCATCCCGCCCGTGCCGGCGCCCGCGGGCAGCTCCGTCACGGTCGCGGGGATGTCGAACACCGACCAGTGCCAGAAACCGCTGCCGGTCGGCGCATCGGGGTCGTAGCAGGTGACGGCGAAGCTCTTGGTCTCCTCCGGGAATCCCTCCCAGCGCAGGTGCGGTGAGGTGTTGCCCTCGGCGTGGACCTGGTCGGGCTTCAGCGGGGCGCCCTCCGAGACGTCGTCGCTCACGACCGTGAACGACGGCACCGGGGGATGGAAGTCGTGGGGGAGCGGGCGCCGCTTCTGCTCGGTCACGTGGGAAACCTCCTCGTCGGCGTGACATCGCTGCGCCGGTCAGCCTAACGATCCCGGTCCGCCGTACGGCGCAGGGCGCGGCCCGGTGCGACACCGGACCGCGCCCTGCGCGAGGAGCACCCGACTCCCGGACCTCTCAGAACCAGTTCCGCCGGCCGCCGACCTCGGCCAGCCACTGGTTGAGGTAGGCGGCCCAGTCGGTCTGCTGAAAGTCCGACAGGCCCACGGTGAAGGAGCGGTAGGTGTCGCTGCCCTCGCTGAACAGACCGGCCTTCTTGTCCATCTCCAGCACGACGTCCATCCCGTGCCCGTCCGCGACGAAGCTCAGCTCGACCTGGCTCAGCCCCCGGTACTGCTGCGGTGCCAGGAACTCGATCTCCTGGTAGAAGGGCAGCTTCTGCCGGGTGCCGCGGATGTGCCCCTGCTCCATGTCCGCGTTCTTGAACCGGAACCCGAGGGCCCCGAAGGCGTCGAGGATCGCCTGCTGGGCGGGGAGCGGGTGGACGTTCACCGGGTCGAGGTCACCGGAGTCCACCGCCTTGGCAATCGCCAGCTCCGTCGTCACCCCGATGTTCATCCCGGTCAGGTGGCGGCCCGTGAACATGGTGATCGGAGTCTCCCACGGAACCTCCAGCCCGAAGGGCACCGTGTGCACCGCGCCCGGCTGGAGCTCGAAGGCGCCACCGAGCCGCATGCGGTGGAACTCGACGTTCCTGGTGTATTCCTCCTCCCCGCTCTCCACCTCGACGCGGGCCTGGAGACCGACCGACAGTCCCTGGATCTCCTGGGTGACCGACCCGCCCTGGATCCGCACCTCCCCCTGGACCACGCCGCCCGGAACCACGTTCGGCTCGGTCAGCACCGTCTCCACCGACGCGCCGCCGATGCCCACACTCGCGAACAGCTTCTTGAAGCCCATGTTCTTCCTCCCCCAGGCCCCGGCCTGTGTGTCGTGCCAATCCCTATGAACGCCCGAAGTCTGCCGGACGGTTCCGCCGACCAGGGCCGCCGCCCACAGTCGTTACCCGATGGCTGCACTACGCTCGGCAGACGTGAGCGCCGACCACGACCGTAAGCCCCTGCCCCGCGCCTTCTTCGACCGGCCCGTTCTGGAGGCCGCCCCCGACCTGCTCGGCCGTGTCCTGGTCCGCATGACCGAAGACGGCCCGACCGAGGTCCGTCTGACGGAGGCCGGGGCGTACGCGGGCCGTATCGGCCCGGGACCGCGCGCCTACCGGGGCCGGACGGAGCGCAACGCCGTGATGTTCGGCCCTCCCGGCCACGCGTACGCCTGCTTCACCTACGGCATGTCAAGGCGGTCAGCATGAACGTTGGCCTCCTCGCCCATCCTGCTGAAGAGGTCGCTCCCAGGCTGCTCGGGAGCGTTCTCACCTGCAAGACCTCCGAGGGGACCGTGAGCATCGCCATCACGGAGACCGAGGCGTACTCGGGTACGGCTGACCCAGCCTCCCATGCCTACCGGGGTCAGACACCTCGTAACGCCGTCATGTTCGGACCCGCAGGACACCTGTACGTCTACCGGTCCCACGGTCTCCACTGGTGCGCCAACGTCGTCACCGGGACGGACGGCATCGCCTCGGCCGTCCTCATCCGGGCGGGCAGGGCCATCGAGGGGGAAGACCTGGCACGCAAGCGGCGAGGGGAGAAGGTCGAGAGCCCACGCCTTGCCCGAGGTCCGGGGAACGTCTGCCAGGCACTCGGCATCACGGCGGAGCACAACGGCGCAGACCTCCTGACAGGTACCTCGGTCATGTTGTCCGAGGGCGAGTCGGTACCTGCCGCGCTCATCCAGGTTGGTCCTCGGGTAGGCGTGAGCAAGGCCCATGACTGGCAACACCGGTTCTACCTCGCCGGTGATCCGACGGTCTCGGCGTACCGACTGAGCCCGAGAGCCAAGCCGTCCGCCGGAGCCTGAGCCGCTGTGCGTCTTGCTCACGGCCCGCCGGTGAGTCGGCGCGGAGAGTCGGGCCAGGAGGCGGGTGATCGCTCGCGAGCGCGGCGCGTGACGCGTTCCCGGCCAGGCCAGCGACTGCCGACGTGCGCCGACTCAGGCCGGACGACAGACGTGAGCCACCCATCGGCTCGACTTGTTGTGTCAGGTTCCCGCCCTTGGACTCTTCGCCCCTCGGGGTGGGGCCGAGCCTGGTGCGGATGATCGCTCGCACTGCATGTCTCCTGCTTGTCGTTGCCTTGCCGATGCCAACGACATACACGCTTGGCGCGTCACCTACGGCATGTGGCACTGCCTGAGCCTGGTCTGTGAGGGGCCGGGCATGGCCGGCGGCGTGCCGCTGCGCGCCGGCGAGGTGCTGACCGGCCATGAGCACGCGCGGCGGCGGCGACCGAAGGCACGCAACGACAGCGAACCGGTCAAGGGGGCCGCCCGTCCGGCCACCGCCCCGGGTGTGGACCGCGTCCTCAACGGTGCCGATGCCTGCGGTGGAGGCGAGAGCGCCCCACCCGTGGCGCTACTGGGTCACCGGAGACCCCTCGGTCAGCCCGTACCGGGCGCATCAGCCATGTCGCCGTCGGGAGCGGCTTGACGCTGGACCGACCGAGGTCTAGTGTTGACCAGGCCGCTGGAACGGGACGATATCCACGGCGACCGGACAGGTCGCGTGAGAGAGGCCCGAGCGGACACCACCAAACACGGACTTCCCCGATTCGGGAGTCCTTTCCTTTGCGCTCAAACGCTACGGGAAACCGATCCGAATGGCTCGATTATGAGTCGCCGGAAAAGTCCGCTAGGGTGGCGAACACACCGAAGGGAAGCGCCCGGAGGGGCCCCGGGAGGGGTGCCGAAGGAAGCGTCCGTTCCTTGAGAACTCAACAGCGTGCCAAAAGTCAACGCCAGATATGTTGATGCCCC
>NZ_JBXUOY010000214.1:0-9230 GCF_057196705.1 Streptomyces sp. ATLC9
GCCCAGTCGCTGCCGTCGCCGAGGTCGCCGCCGTCCCCGCGTATGGCCAGGGAGCCGACCAGGGCCGTGGTGGCCAGCAGGGCCGCCGCTGCGGCGCCCACGGCGAGCCGGCGGCGCAGCCTGGCTCGTGTGGCCTGCCGCGCGCGTTCGGCCCGCAGCCGTTCGCGTGCGGTCCTGCCGGGCGCGTCGGCGGAGGTTCCGGCGGCCTTCAGTGGTCCGCCTGCTCGGTCGTCGGTTCTGCTCATGGTGCTGCTCTCCGTGTGACGGACGGGGTGAACGGGGCCGTCCCGCCCGGAGAGGTCCGGGCGGGACGGCAGGAGCGAAGCGGACCGGGCCGGTCAGGACAACGCCGTGATGGCCTGCCAGCCGCTGTTGCCCACGACGGTGGGACTGCCGGCCGCCTCCCGGTCGCCCGGCAGGAACAGCAGCCGTCCGGACGCGTCGGTGACCCACAGGTCGGCGACCCCGTCGCCGTCGGCGTCGCCGGGGGCGGTGATCAGCGGCCGGTCGGTGGTCGTCCAGCCGTCCCCGTAGGCCACGCGTCCGGCGGTGTTGCCCAGCGAGACCGGATCGGTGGCATCCGGGTTCTCCGCGTCGGGCTCTCCGCGGTGGAACCACAGCTCGCCGGTGGGGGTGTCCCGGACCAGCAGGTCGGCGTGGCCGTCGCCGTCCAGGTCACCAGGGGAGACCAGGGTGGTGTCGCGCCAGCCGCTGTCTCCGATGAGGACCGGCAGGTCGAGATAGCCGTTGGTGTAGCCGGGCAGGTACCATAGCCGGTCGCCGATGACGGCCACCAGATCGGTGGCGGCCGACTCGGTGCCGGCGTCGAGGTCGCCGACGGCGACGAGCTGGTCGAGGGAGGCCGGGTCGAGGTACTGGGTGTCCTCCTCGTCGGTGAACTGCAGGATCTCCTGCCGGGTGTCACCGGAGACGTGGCCGAGCCCGTTGTTGGGGTAGAGCCACAGCCTGCCGTCGCCTCGCCGGGTGATCAGGTCGGAGTAGCCGTCGGCGGTCCAGTCGCCGCGCTGGGTGATCAGCGAGCCGGTCCAGTCGCCGGTCGGGGAGACATCGACCCTGGGAGCGTGACCGCCGGAGCCGTTGCCGGGGTACAGCCGCAGGTTGCCGCCGTCGTCGACGGCGTAGAAGTCCGGATTCCCGTCGCCGTTGAGGTCCCCGGGCGCGTCGGTGACCCCGGCGCTCGCCGCGTAGAAGGTGTAGCGCTGGGTGTCGGAGACGTTGCCGGCCCGGTCGAGGCTCTGTACGTACAGGGTGTGCGGCCCGGTACTGGCGGGAGTGAGCGGGACATCCACCGAGCCGCCCGTGTCGGCGGGGCGCACGGAGTTCGTCGGAGGGTTCCGGTCCAGGCCGTACCGGTACTCGACCACGTCGGCGACCCCGCCACTGCCCAGGGTGAAGGTGCCCGGGGTGCGGGCCGGGGCGCCCAGGGTCCCGTCGCTGCCGTCCGGGTACTGGGCCGAGGTGACGGTGGGCAGCTGGGCGGGCCTCTGCGGGTCGAAGCCGAAACGACAGCCGGGGTCGCCCTTGGGGGGCGTCCAGTCGGACGCGGAGTGGGAGTCCAGCGCCCTGGCCTTCCAGGAGAAGTTCCCGTCGGCGGCGCCGGTGTGCTCGGCCAGCAGACTCTTGGAGACGGTGACGTGTGCGTAGGTGCCGCCGCTGCGCGAAGCGACCGTCACGGTCCTGTCCAAGAGCAGCCCCGGGTCCTCGTACCGCTTGCCGGTGGCCCACAGGTGGAACTGAACCCGCACGTCACCGCCGTCGGGATCGGAGACATAGGCCGTCAGCCGCACATCGGTGTTGCCCAACCACACCCGTGGGGCGGTGTAGCCGCAGTCGGTGCCGTTGTGGGTACTGGGGCTGGTGTCCAGATTCCAGGGCTCCTTGGGAACCCGGTTGTAGTCGACGATGAGCTTGGGGTTGGGACTGAACCGCTTCCAGCCGTAGGTGTCGGTCTCGCTGCTCGCCCGCAGTCCGAAGGTGATATTGCTCCACCCCTTGGCGGCGGCCTGCCGCGCGGCCTCGGTGGCGTCGAAGTCGACGCCCTTGTCGGCACAGCCGTACGTCTCGTTGCCGTGTGCGGCGTTGAGAGTGTCCAGCTTGGTGCTCCAGGAGGGCTGCCTGTTCCAGGTGGTGGATGAGCTGATCGCTCCGGTCAGCCACAACTCCACCGGCCGGGCGGAGCAGGACCACGAGTGGGTCATGGTGATGTTGAACTGCGCGTCCAGCACCTGTACCCCGGCCAGGTCCCTGGCGCCCATCCGGAAGAACGAGCGGGCGGTGCCGCCGGTGGCCGACTCGTAACCCACTCGCGCGTCCTTGGCGCTGCTGCCCCAGCCCGTGCCGTTCCAGTAGGAATTGTTCGGACGGGGCTTGTAGGCGGTGGTCCAGGCCTCGCGGTCGCCGGTGAAGCGAGGGTCGATGTAGACGGGGAAGGTGGTGTCGGGTGAGGAGAGCAGATCCCGGTCGGGAGAGAGGACCAGGGCATGCTCCGACACCTCGACGCCCACCGCGGCGCTACGGGTGCCCGGATCGAAGTCGTCACCGGACAGGACCGGGGCGTCTGCGGTGGTCTGCTCGGCGGAGGAGTCCCACATCCGGGCGGTGGAGGTGGCGAACACCGTCTGTCCGGCCGGGTTCTGTGCCGTCAGCGCATTGGTCTCCCCGTCAAGGCTGACGGTGAGCCCTTCGGTCTCGAAGCCGAAGGAGATCTCCCGCAGCGCGGCGTTGTTCGCGGCCTGGGGCGTCTTGACGACGAGTACCTGGGAGAATCCGTCGACGTCGGCCGCCAGCGCCAGGTCGACGCCGGGCAGGACGTCGGGATAACGGGCGACACTGTCCTCCAGCACCGGCTCAGGGAGCGGATCAGGCCATGACAGGGCCAGGGTCCGGCCCTGGTCGGCCATCTCCACCAGCGGCCCTTCGCCCCCCGCGGAGAAGGTGATGCTGCCTGCGGCGGCTCTGGGCGCCACCCGGCCGTCCGCCTTGGCGAGGGTGGTGTCCACCGGTGTCCACCCGCCGTCGCGCCGTACCCGTACGGGGCGCGCGTGCTGGGTCAGACGCAGGGTGCCGTCAGGCTGGGCGTGCACCTCGCTGGATTCGGTGCGCAGCGCGGTGACCTCGACCGCCTCGCCGCTGCGGGCGGCCCGGTCCAGCGCCCGCTCCTCGGCCGTGGCCCCGGCCGGCAGGGCGCCGGACCCGTCCGCGTAGGCGGCGGGAGGGAGAAGAGCGAGCGAGGCGCCGACCAGCACGGCCGTCAGGGCCGCGCCGCCGAACGGTCTGCGCCGCACCGGCCGCTGGAAACGTCCACCGGGCATAGCGGGCTTACCTCCAGTGCTTCCTTACGTGTCGTCAACTGCCGCGAACGGTAAAGCCTTTGCTCTTTTTTGAGTCTGACGGGTCAGATCAAGTCAACAGTTGACCGAAACGGTTGTCAGGGGAAGTTGTGCCGTCTTAGTGTTCGGCCGATTACAAGATCTTCAGATTTTGGAGGCAGGGTGGGGACGCGGGCCGAGCAGGTCCTCTGGCAGCTCAAGTACCTCGGACACTGGCGGCGATCGGTGACCTTGGTGACGTTCGTCGCCATGTTGATCACCCTGCTGCCCCAGGCCGATGTCGCCGCGGCGGCAGCGCTGAGGAGCGAGCCGCCAGCGCCGAAGCACGAGCGCCCGGTCCCGGGCCGGGACCACAAACCCGGGAAGAAGACCGGGCCGGACGACACCGCCCGGGACTGGCGCCCCCCGCTCGGCACCTGGCGGGCCGCCTCCGATGTGCTGCCGGTGGCAGAGACGGACGGCGACGGGAGTGAGGCCCGGCCGCACCCGGCCGACCCCGCCCGCCCCGCGGACCGCCTGCCGGCCCTGGACGCGAGCGCCGACATCCCCGTCACCCTGCGTCCGGCCGGTTCCACGGCGAAGACCGGCGGGAAGGCGCCGGAGAAGAACGGAGCCGGGAACCGGAAGCGGGCCGGTACCGGCGACCTGGCCCGCGTCGAGGTCAGGTCCCCGGCAGCCGCCCGCCGGATGGGCGTGGACGGCGTACTCCTGACCGTCGCACCCGCGCCGGCGCAGAACGTCCTGGCCGGCCGGAAACCCGCGTCCGGCCGGGTCGGCGTCGAGATCGACTACTCCTCCTTCGGCCAGGCATACGGCGGCGACTGGGGCTCCCGCCTCACTCTCGTCGAGCTCCCCTCCTGCGCGCTGACCGGCCCCGCCGAGCGGGACTGCCGCGAGGCGACCGCGCTGCGCAGCGTCAACGACCCCGCCGAACGGACCCTCACCGCCGAGGTCACGCTGACCGCCGCGCAGCCGACGGTGCTGGCCGCCGTCGCCTCGGCCTCCGGGGCCTCCGGCTCCTACGCCGCCACTCCGCTGTCCCCCTCGGGCTCCTGGATGGCCGGCAGTTCCTCCGGCGGCTTCTCCTGGACCTACCCGATCGAGGCCCCCGAGGTCCCCGGCGGGCCGCAGCCCGAGGTGGCCCTCTCCTACTCCTCCCAGTCGGTCGACGGCCGTACCGCGTCCACCAACGCCCAGTCCTCCTGGGTCGCCGAGGGCTGGGACTACGAACCCGGCTTCATCGAACGCCGCTACCGCTCCTGCTCCGACGACCAGGGCGACGGCGCCAACAACACCACCAAGACCGGCGACCTGTGCTGGGGCTCCGACCAGGTGGTGATGTCACTCGGCGGCAGCTCCGGCGAACTGGTCAAGGACGACAACACCGGCACCTGGCGCCCCGCCGACGACGACGGCTCCCGGCTGGAGCGCCGGACCGGCGCGGACAACGGCACACGGGACGGCGAGTACTGGGTCCTGACCACCACCGACGGCACCCGGTACCACTTCGGCCTGAACAAGCTGCCCGGCGCCCCCGACGGCACGGTCACCAACTCCACCGCCACCGCCCCGGTGTACGGGAACCACCCCGGCGAGCCCTGCCACGCGAGTACCTTCACGGCCTCCTCCTGCACCCAGGCATGGCGCTGGAACCTCGACTACGTCGTCGACCCGCACGGCGACGCGATGAGCCTGTGGTGGGCGAAGGAGACCAACCGCTACGGCGCGGCCGGCAAGGACGACGGCGTCGCCTACACCCGGGCCACCCACCTCAGGCGCGTCGACTACGGCCAGCGCGCCGACACGCTCTTCACCGCGCGGCCCGCCGGGCGGATGAACTTCACCGTCGCCGAACGCTGCCTGCCCACCGACTCCTTCGACTGCGCCGAGTCCAAGCGGACCGCCGCCAACGCCAAGCACTGGCCGGACGTCCCGCTGGACCGCCAGTGCAAGGCCGGCGAGAGCTGCAAGGGCAAGAACACCCCGACCTTCTGGTCCACCAAGCGCCTGGTGGAGATCGACACCCAGGTGCTGGCGGGCACCGAGCTGAAGACGGTCGACTCCTGGAAACTGAAGCAGTCCTTCCCCGCCACCGGCGACGGCACCTCCCCGGCACTGTGGCTGGAATCCATCACCCGCACCGGGCACGCGGCGGACGGCACCACCGCGTCGATGCCCCCGGTCTCCTTCCGCGGCATCCAACTGGACAACCGCGTCGACGGTGTCGAGGGCCTGCCGCCCTTCTCCCGGCACCGGGTCAACGCCATTGACACCGAGACCGGCGGCACCATCGCCGTCACCTACTCGGAGAGGGACTGCCGGGCCCTGGAGCCCAAGCGGATGCCGGCCTCACCGCACACCAACACCATGCGCTGCTACCCGCAGTACTGGACACCCGAGGGTGCCTGGGAACCGGTGCGGGACTGGTTCCACAAGTACGTGGTGACACAGGTCCGCGAGGAGGACAACGTCACCGACGCCCCGCCGAAGACCACCAGCTACGAGTACCTCGGCGGCGCCGCCTGGGCCTACGACGACAGTGAGTTCGCCGAGGCCAAGCACCGCACCTGGAGCCAGTACCGCGGCTACGAGTGGGTCCGCACCCGCACCGGTGGCGGCGACGACGTCAAGCAGCTCACCGAGCACCGCTACTTCCGCGGCATGAACGGCGACCGGCTGCCCGACGGCGGCAAACGCTCCGTCACCGTCGCCGACTCCGAGGGCGACACCGTCGCCGACGAGCCGCAGTACCAGGGCCAGCTCCGCGAGGAGACCACCTACGCCTTTGACGGCGGCCCGGTGGAGAACGCCACCGTCTTCACCCCCTGGTCGAAGAGGACCGCCTCCCGCGCGCGCAAGGGCACCACGGCTCTGGAGGCGTACATGGTGCGCCCGGCCACCACCCGCACCCGTGAACGCGGCGACGGCGGCACCTGGCTGCGCTCCACCGAGACCACCACCTACGACGACCACGGCCTGCCCGTCACCGTCGATGAGACCACCACCGGCGGCACCAGGCGGTGCACCACCACCACCTACGCCCGCAACGCCGCCAAGCACATCGTCGACACCGAGATCCGCGAGGTCACCACGGCGGCCGGCTGCGGCACCGCAGGCGCCACCGTCCTGGACGACACCCGCACCCTCTACGACGGACAGGCGTACGGCCGGGCGCCGACGCACGGCCTGGTCACCGAGGTCCGTGAACTCGACGCCGACGGCAGCGGCCACATCACCACCGACCGCACCGAGTACGACATCCACGGCCGGGAGACCGCCACCTGGGACGCCGAGGGCCGCAAGACCACCGTCTCCTACACCCCGGCCACCGTCGCCGTCCCGACGCAGACCGTCACCACCGACCCGCTCGGCCACACCGAGACGGTCGAGTTCGACCCGCTGCGCGGCCTGCCGCTCGCCGAGACCGACGCCAACGGCAAGCGCGCCGACATGGAGTACGACCCGCTCGGCCGCCTGCTGAAGGTCTGGGAGATGGACCGGGACAAGGCCACCCAGAGCCCCTCGGCCACCTACGACTACGACATCCGCCGCGACGCGCCCACGGTCGTCACCACCCGCACCCTGAAGGACAACGGCGACTACGCGGTCTCCCACGAGATCCTCGACGGCCTGCTGCGCACCCGGCAGACCCAGGACGAGGCCGTCGGCGAGGGCCGGATCGTCAACGACACCTTCCACGACTCCGCCGGACGCGACTTCAAGACCAACGACGGCTACCACAACACCGCCGAGCCCTCCACCGACCTGCTCGTCGTCGGCGACAACGAGGTGCCCTCGCAGACCCGCGTCACCTACAACGGCCTGGGCGAGCCGATCGCCGAGACCGTCTACTTCCGCGGCGAGGAGAAGCACCGCACCACCATCGAGCGCGACGGCGGCTCCACCACCACGGTGCCGCCCGGCGGTGACACCGTCACCACCACCTTCACCGACGACGAGGGACGCGTCTCCCGGGTGCGCGAGTACACCGAGGAGGACCGCGGCGCCTGGCGCGACACCGTCTATCACTACGACGCGCTCGACCAACTGGTGAAGATCACCGCCCCCGGCGGCGCCGAGACCACCTTCACCTACGACGCCCGCGGCCGCCAGACCTCGGTGACCGACCCCGACGGCGGTACCACCACCTACACCTACGACAACTCCGACCGCGTGGTGGCCACCACAGATGCCCGCGGCAATACCCTCCACACCGACTACGACGCCGGAGGCCGGCCCACCGCCGTGCGCGAGGACGGCCCCGACGGCCCCCTCCGCCTGGAGTGGACCTACGACACCCTCGGCAAGGGCCTGCCCGTCGCGGCCGTCCGCCACCACGGCGGCCGGGAGTACCGCGAGGAGGTCACCGGGTACGACAAGGCCTACCGACCCACCGGCACCCGGACCGTGATCCCCGAGGACGAGGGGCTCATCGGCGGCACCTACACCTACAAGTACAGCTACACGCCCACCGGCAACCTCTCCTGGGCGGAACTGCCCGGCATGGGCGGCCTCACCCGCGAGCGTGTGGTCTTCCGCTACAACGCCGACGGCCTGCCCGTCTCCATGGGCGGCGCGGCCAACTACGTGACCGATGTCCAGTACTCCGCCTTCGGCGAGGTGCTGCGCACCGAGGCCGGCGCCACCGGGAAGAAGGTGTGGGCCTCCTACGAGTTCGACGAGTTCACCAAGCGGCTCACCCGTGCCGTCTACGACCGGTCCATCACCCCCGGCCGCATCGACGACGTCCGCTACGCCTACGACGAGGCGGGCAACGTCACCGGCATCACCAGCACGCCGGGCCAGGCCGCCACCGCCGACCCCCGCCCCGACACCCAGTGCTTCACCTACGACCGGCTGCGCCGGATGACCTCGGCCTGGACCGGGGAGGACACCGAATGCCAGGACGGCCCCGATGCCGGGACCGTCGACGGCACCAACCCCTTCTGGCACACCTACGCCTACGACGCGGCGGGCAACCGCACCAGAGTCGTCGAGCACGATCCGGACGGTGACACCGCCAAGGACGTCACCCGGACCTACCGCTACGGGCAGGAGGGCGTCGGCGGTCCCAACGCGCTCGCCGAGGTCACCTCCACCGGCCCCGGCGGCGAGCGGCTGAACACCTTCGACTACGACGCGGCGGGCAACACCACCAAGCGCCGGCGCGGCGGCAACACCCAGACCCTGACCTGGGACGTGGAGGGTCAGCTGGTCAAGGTCTCCGAGCCCGTGGAGGGCGGCGGAGCCAAGGAGACCTCCTACCTGTACGGGCCCGACGGGGAACGGCTGGTCCGTACCGGGCCGGACGGCGCCAAGACTCTCTACCTCGGCGAGATCGAGCTGACGGCGAACGACGCCACCGGTGAGGTCGGGGCCCAGCGCTTCTACGAGCACCCCGACGGCTCGGCCACCGTGCGCAGCACCGGAGGCGGGCGGCAGCTGATGCTCGCCGACCACCACGGTTCGACCAACCTGCTGGTGGACATGGCCGATCCCGCCATGGCCGTCACCCGCCGGCAGCTGACGCCGTTCGGCGAGCCGCGCGGCACCGCTCCGGCCGACTGGCCCGGACAGCGCGGCTTCGTCGGCGGGACCATGGACCCGGACACCGGTCTGACCAGGCTCGGAGCCCGCGACTACGACCCGGCCACCGGGCGGTTCATCTCGGTCGACCCGATGGTGGACTACACCGACCCGGCGACGATCAACCCGTACGCCTACGCCAACAACGCGCCGGCGACGTTCTCCGACCCGGAGGGCCTGTTCTTCCCGATCCTGATCGGCATCGCCGCCCGGATCGCCGTCCAGGCCGCCATACGCGCCGCCGCCCGCTACGCCGCGCGCCGCGCCGCCCAGGCCGCTGCCCGAGCGGCGGCC
>NZ_JBXUOY010000215.1:0-9218 GCF_057196705.1 Streptomyces sp. ATLC9
CGCGGAGTGGACCGGTTTCGGGGTGGTCGCCGCTGCACTGGTCATGTAGGTGGTGGGCCGCGGCGCCGGGAGGCGGACGCGCGCCCGTGAGGGCGGCACCGGGTCCGGGCGCGGCGCGCGCCGCGCGGCGGAGCCCGGCGCCTCCCGGCCGGCCCTCGGCGGCGAGGGTTCCGGGGAGGACAGGGGCCGTGAGAAGCGACCGGCGGCAGGGGCGGCCGACACGGACGATTTCTCGGACATCGAAGCGATTCTGAAGAAACACGGCATCTGAATCCGGTGAACCGTGCGCGCGCGGTGGTGTGTTGAACCGCGCGGCGCTCCGCTCTGCGCCATCATCGCGGCGAGATGCGCGACACCACCGACACACCCGAGAGCTCCGCCCCCGGCACCCTGCGCGAGACCGGGCCCGGTACTCGGCCCGGCGGACCTGCCGCCGAACAGCCCGAGCCCCGCGGCTGCCTGTTCGCCCTCTCCCAGCCGCCGCTGATGCTCTTCCTGGCCGTCGTCGGCGCGCTGGTCTTCCTGACGGCGGTGCACGACCTGTTTCTGCTCTGACCGCCGCGTCCCGGCCTGGGGGGGGCGCCGCCGCGCCCGCCCCAGGTCAGCTCTCGGAGGCCTCGCGCCGCCGCGCCCGGTAGGCGGCCACGTGCAGACGGTTGCCGCAGGTGCGGCTGTCGCAGTAGCGGCGCGAGCGGTTGCGGGACAGGTCCACGAAGGCGCGGCGGCAGTCGGGGGCGGCGCATCGGCGCAGCCGCTCGCGCTCCCCGGCGACGATCAGGAAGGCCAGTGCCATGCCGCCGTCCGCGGCGAGGTGGTCGGCGAGGGAGGCGCCGGGGGCGAAGTAGTGGATGTGCCAGTCGTAGCCGTCGTGGTCGGTGAGCCGGGGCGTGGTGCCGGCGGCGGCGACCAGTGTGTTCACGAGCTCGGCCGCACGGTGTGCGCCGGAGGCGGCGAAGACCCGCCCGAACTCCTCGCGCACGTTCCGTACGGCGGCCAGGTCCGCCCCGTCCAGGTCACCCACGTCGCTGACGGCGTTGCGCTCGACGAAGGCGCGCAGCGCGCCGACATCGGTGAGCATGTCGGGGGAGTGCTCGTCGGGCGCGGTGTTCAGGAGGTCGACGACGATGTCGAGAGCGCACCGGGTGTCATGGTTGATCAGCACGGTCGTCGCTCCCTGGCCGGTTCCTCGTCGGCAGCCCTGCGGGCCTTGCTGCGGTGAGACTCTAGCCTCTCCCGGACACGGCGGCGGGGGGGGGCCGGGGGGGGGGGGGGGGCCGCCCGGGGGGGGGGGGGGGGCCCGGCCGCCCCCCGTCGCCGGGCGGGAGGGGCCGGGTCCCGAGCCGTCGCCCCGAGTCGGACGGCAGCGGGAGACCGGTGCCTGTCAGCTCTCCGCGAGGATGTGGGAGAGCTCGGTGTCGAGGTCGAAGTGCCGGTGCTCGGTGCCGGGGGGGACGGCGGCGTCCGTTCGCTTGAGGAAGGATTCCAGGGCCCGCGCGGGGGCCTCCAGCAGCGCCTCGCCCTCCGGTGAGCTGAGGGCGATGCAGACGACGCCCTGGCCGTGGCTGCGGGACGGCCAGACACGGACATCGCCGGTGCCTGTGGGACGGTGCAGGCCTTCGGCCAGGAGATCGCGGGCGAAGACCCACTCGACGGTCTCCTCGGCGCCGGTGTGGAAGGTGGCGTGCACGGCGTAGGGATCGGCCGTGTCATACCGCAGGCCCGCGGGTACAGGCAGGGAGGACTCGCTCGATACAACGAGGCGCAGGTGCAGCTCGCAGCTGACCGTGGTGTTCATAAGCGCCAGGGCCTTTCGCTCAGTGTGCGCTCGGGGATTCGCACGTCGGCGAAATCGACATGCCACCCACAGGAGGGTTGTAAACCCCTCTGTCCCTTTTGCTTCCCTTCGCATCATTCAGATGGAGGAATGGGGATTTAGCAGGTGGTCTGTTCGGGCGAACGGGGTGGGAGTCTCGGGTAATCTGGGGCGCGTGGAAACCGAGAGTAAGGAACGGGCCCTCGGTTCACGGGCGCCGCGCTTCGTCAAGGCGTCCCGGGCGCTCCATCTGAGCTGGCAGGTGGGGGTCTTCCTGGTCGGGCTCGCCATCGTGTCCGCGGGAGTGCTGATGCTGGCGCTGCCGGGGCCGGGCTGGCTGGTGATCTTCACGGGGCTGGCGGTCTGGGCCACGGAGTTCGTCTGGGCCCAGATCGTCCTGCGGTGGACGCGGCGGAAGGTCTCCGAGGCGGCCAGGCGCGCACTCGACCCGAAGGTGCGGCGCCGCAACGTGACGCTCACGGTGTTCGGCGTGGCCGTCGCCGCGGTCCTGGTGGGCCTGTACCTGGCGCGGTACGGGATGGCGATGCCGTGGGACATCGCGACCTGAGCCGGCGGGAGGCCCGGCGGCGGACGCGGGGGGCGTCACGGGCAGTCGCTGACATGCGGTAATGTTGTCGCCGCACCCGGGCGATTAGCTCAGCGGGAGAGCGCTTCGTTCACACCGAAGAGGTCACTGGTTCGATCCCAGTATCGCCCACCGAAGGTCGGGGCGCCCGGGGGGGGGGGCGCGGCCGGGGGGCCCCCCCCCGGGGGGCCCCGACCTCTTCGTATCCGCCCGCACACGCTCCGGATGCCCGCCGGTGAATTCCGTCCGAACCGTTGACGCCTCTGCCGTGCATCCCTAAGTTAACCCGGCAAGCGCTTGCCTAAAACGTTTCAAACAACCGGGGTGGCGGGACGAACCCGCCCGGGAGGGGCGTTTCGATGAGTTCTCGATGGAGCAGGGTCACGGGTCTGCGGGCCCTGGGGGCCGGCCTGGCCGCGCTGGGGCTGCTCGCCTCCGGGTGCGGCGGCGACGGCGGAGGTGCGGACGGCAAGGTGACCATCCGCTACTCCTGGTGGGGTGCGCAGGACCGGGCCGACCTGATCAACAGGACCATAGACCTGTTCGAGAGGGAGAATCCCGACATCGAGGTCAAGACCGACTTCCAGGAGTACGGCGACTTCTGGACGAAGTTCAACACCCAGGCGGCGGGCGGCAATCCGCCGGACGTCTTCCAGAACTCCTACGCCTTCCTGCGCAAGTACGGCCGGAAGAACCTGCTGCTGGACCTCAACGCCCAGGTGAAGGCGGGCAATCTGAACCTGGACGACTTCCGCCAGGGGCTCGGCGGAGCCGGTGAGATCGACGGGAGGCTCCTGGGCGTGCCGGTGGGGGCCAACACCTTCACCCTCGTCTACGACGTCAAGGCGTTCGAGGAGGCCGGCGTCACCCCCGAGCACGGCTGGACGTGGAAGGACTTCGACGCGGCCGTCAAGAAGATCAGCGAACCCGAAGAGGAGTTCTGGGGCGCCAGCAGCAACGGCGGCGTGATGTACCTGTACGACCTCTACCTGCGCCAGCAGGACAAGGCATTCTTCACCGAGGAGGGGCTGGGCTTCACCGAGGCCGACCTGAGGAAGTGGTGGGGCGACCACCGCGCCAAGCTCGACGACGGCCTGCTCGTCCCGGCCAAGCAGGCCGCGCAGGTCCTGCCCAAGTCCGAGATCAGCGCCGGTCTGTCGGCCGCCGAGTTCACCTGGGACAACTTCCTGGCGCGCTACACCTCCGAGACGGACAGGGAGCTCGCCCTGGCGCCGATCCCGACCATGGAGGGCGAGCGGACCGCACAGTACCTCTCCTCGCTGATGCTCAGCGCCTCCGCCCGGACCGAGCACCCGGAGGAGGTCGCCAAGTTCATCGACTTCATGGTCAACACCCCCGAGGTCGGGAAGATCATGGGTTACAACCGCGGGGTGCTGCCGACCAACGCGCAGTTCGAGGCCTACGAGCCCAAGGGGCCCGACGCCAAGATCGCCGAGTACGAGGAGAGCGTCACCGACTACCTGGAGCCGATCACGCCCCACCCGGCCGGGACCGACACCGTCGAGGCCGCCTTCCTGAGCATCTACCGCTCGATGGCGCAGGGCACCGTCTCCGTCGACGAAGCGGTGTCCCGGTTCTTCGACGAGGCCAAGACAGCCCTCGGCTCCTGACCCGGGGAGAACGTCCCGTGATGCGTACCGAAACCCCCCCACCGGCCGGGGAGGAGGGGGAGCGGGCGGCGAGGAGCCCCCGCTGCCCCGCCCCCTCCTCCACCGCCCCCTCCTCCCGGCCCGCCGCCACCGCGCGGCGGCGGGCCCGCCGGGAGACCCTGGCCGGCTACCTGTTCCTCTCCCCGTGGTGCGTCGGCATCCTGCTGCTGACGCTGGGGCCGATGCTCGTCTCGCTCTATCTGGCCTTCACCGACTACAACCTCTTCGACTCGCCCCGCTGGGTGGGCCTGGAGAACTTCTCCGAGATGTTCTCCGACGACCGCTGGTGGACGTCGGTGCGGGTCACGGCCGTGTTCGTGCTGATCGCCACCCCGCTCAAGCTCGCGGTCGCGCTCGGCGTGGCGATGCTGCTGGTGCGGCCCCGCAGGGGGCAGGGCTTCTACCGCTCGGCGTTCTACGCTCCCTCGCTGATCGGGGCGAGCGTGAGCATCGGCATCGTCTGGCGGGCCCTGTTCCAGGACGACGCGGTCGTCGACCGTTCCCTGAGCCTGTTCGGCTGGGACGGCGGCGGCTGGGTCGGCGACCCGGACTGGTCGCTGCCGACGCTGATCGCCCTGTCGGCCTGGCAGTTCGGCGCGCCGATGGTCATCTTCCTGGCCGGCCTCAAGCAGGTGCCGCGCGAGCTGTACGAGGCGGCCGAGGTGGACGGCGCCGGTGCCTGGCGGCGGTTCCGCTCCATCACCCTGCCGATGATCTCCCCGGTGCTCTTCTTCAATCTGCTGCTGGAGATCATCCACTCCTTCCAGATCTTCACCTCCGCACTCGTGATCGCCGGACCGGGCGGACGCGCGGGCGGCCCCGGCGACTCGCTGCTCGTCTACACCTGGTACCTGTACGAGCAGGGCTTCTCCAACCTGCGCATGGGCTACGCCTCCGCGATGGCCTGGATGCTGCTCGCCGGGATCGCCCTGGTGACCGCCGTGCTGTTCTGGTCCCAGCGCCGCTGGGTGCACTACGAGGAGGGGGGCCGATGAGCGCGCCCACCGGCACCGCCCGCACAACCCGCCCGATCCGCCCTCCGCGCACCGGCGCGGGCGCCTCGGCGCGCCGCAGGGGGCGGCCGGTCCTGTGGCACCTGGGGGCCCTGGCCCTCCTGTCCGTGGTGCTCTATCCGGTGGTCTGGGTGCTGGGTGGCTCCCTCAAACCGGGAGACGAGATCGTGGGCAGCCTCGAACTGCTGCCCACCGACCCGATCACCGACAACTACGAGCGGCTCGCCGACGGGATCGCGGGCATCGGCATCGAGACGTTCTTCGTGAACTCGCTGCTGGTCGCGCTGGGGTCGGTGGCCGGCGTGCTGATCTCCTGCTCCCTGGCCGCGTACGCCTTCGCCCGGATCCGCTTCGCGGGGCGCAACGTGCTGTTCGCGCTGATGATCGGCACCCTGCTGCTGCCCGTCCACGTGCTGCTGGTGCCGCAGTACGTGCTGTTCCAGAAGATGGAGCTGATCAACACCTATGTGCCACTGCTGCTGGGCAAGTTCCTGGCGGTGGACGCCTTCTTCGTCTTCCTGATGGTGCAGTTCATGCGCAACCTCCCCCGGGAACTGGACGAGGCGGCCCGCATCGACGGCTGCGGCCACTGGCGGATCTACTGGACGATCGTGCTGCCGCTGTGCCGCCCGGCGCTGATCACCAGTGCCATCTTCAGCTTCATCTGGGCCTGGAACGACTTCCTCGGGCCGCTGATCTACCTCAACGAGCCCGACAAGTACACGGTCTCGCTCGGCCTGAAGATGTTCATGGACCAGGACAGTCTCGCCGACTACGGAGGCATGATCGCCATGTCGGTCGCGGCCCTGCTGCCGGTGCTGCTGTTCTTCCTCGCCTTCCAGCGCTACCTCGTCGAGGGCGCGGCCACCTCGGGGCTCAAGGGATGAGCGGGACGAGCGCCGCGGCGGGCACGGACCGGCGGCCCCCCGCCGCCCGGTTCGCGCTCTTCGCCGAGTGTCTGCTGGCCGGGGTGTGGCTGCTGCTCGCCGCGCTCGCGCTGGTGACGGCGCTGCCCGCGTTCGCCGCCGGCTGCGGGCATCTGCGGCGGTATCTGGACGCCGAGCAGGCCGGATGGCGGGAGTTCGCCGCCGAACTGGCGGCCGCCGTACGCACCGGCTGGCGGTTCTCGCTGCTGTGGTGGGCCGTCCTGGCGCTGCTCGCCTTCGACCTGCGGATGGTCTCCTCCGGGCTGCTGCCCGGAGGCCCCGCGGTGATCGCGGTCGGCGCCACGGCCACCGCAGCGGCGGCGGCCGTGGTGGTGGCCGGGCTGCGCACCGCCGCCGCCTGGCGGCCCGGCGAGGGCTGGTCCGGTACCGGCCGGGCCGCCGCGCGGCGCACCCTGAGCACCGAGCCGGGCGGTTCGCTCCTGCTGGCCGGAGGGTTGGCCGTGACCGGCGTCGCCGCCTGGATGCTGCCGCCCCTGATCGCCCCGGCGCTCGGCTGCCTGGCCGCCTGCGCGGTCGCCGTCGAGCGGCGGTACGGCCGCACCTGACCACCGGCGGTCCGCTCCGGCTCACTGCGGACGGCCCGCTCCGGCCGTCCGGTTGCCCGTCCGGCCACCGCGGCCGTTTCCCGCAGGCCGCGCCGACGAGCAGGAGCAGCGCGCTCGGGGCGGCACCGGACCGGTGAGCGGCGGTGCGCACCGTGGGCGGTGGGCGGGAGGCGGGGTTCGGTATGCGCGGGCCGCGCCGTCCGCCGGGGGAGGGTTCGCAGGGAGCGCGGAAAGGAGTTTGGATGAACACCCGGGATCCCTGTATGGTTCTCGTCGTGCCGCAGGCACCGCAAGGGCGATTAGCTCAGCGGGAGAGCGCTTCGTTCACACCGAAGAGGTCACTGGTTCGATCCCAGTATCGCCCACCATAGAAGGCTTACTAGAACATGGGGCCGAATCAACGCCCCCTAGCAGGACTTCGATGGTGTCCAACACAGGACCCTTCCCCGACTGGGGGAGGGTCCTGCTGGTGTTTGGGGCCTCGGATTGCTGCTCGGCAACCTGGACTGCGTGGAGCCGTGAGAACGGCTCCTTGAGGTCGTGTTCGGCGACCTGGTCTTCGTCGACGTAGAGGCCGTGGAAGATCGCTTGGTTCAGAAGGCGTCGCTGGTCGTCATCGCACCGGCGATACAGCTCCTGGGGGTTCTCCAGCAGCCTCAGGCAGACGTCGATCAGGCGGGCGCCCTCGGACAGGTCTTGGCTGGCCTCTGTGAGTCGTTCCTTGAGGTGCTGTCGCTGACGCTCGATGTCGCGCAGCTTTGCCTTGATCTTGGCTTGCGGGAGGGTGCCGTCGGCCGCCAGCTCAAGCAGGTTCTCTTCGCCTGCGTCGAGTGCCTGTAGCTGTGGGGTCTGTCAAACGTTCGGCTCTGTCTCACTTCCGGTGGTGACGGAGAGTGGTTGTCATCCGAGGATGATGCGGTGGCGAAGCAGGGGGAAGCCTGCTCGTCCGTGCATCTGGCGCGCGATTCGCTTGGTCTTGGTGTTGACTCCCTCGGTGGGGCCGTTGCTGTAGGGCAGTGTGAGTGCGGCGATCACGGCGTCACGGTCGCGGTCCAGGCCGCGGGTGAACGCGTGCAGATGGGGCAGATCGACTGCGCGGACCTGGGCGATCCAGCACGTGAGTGCGTCGGCGTTTCCCGGCTGAGGCTTCAAGAGGGGGGCGAAGTCTCTGACGGCTGCGGCCAGGTGGGTCATCTCGGGGCATGCGGCGGTGAGCCTGGCCAGGAGCTCGTGTTGCTCGGTCTTGAGGTTGCCGGGCCTGGTCAGGAGCATCCGGGCGAGTCGGCGCGGGGAGATGTGGCTGCGGTCGGCGTCCGCGCGGCCCTGATTGATGTACTTGTGCAGGAGGTTCAGGCAGCCGGTGAAGCCGAGGGCCCTGATCTCTTCGAAGAGGCGCGCGACGGGGACGGCGGGGTCCTCGGCCCGGCGTGTGCGCAGGTGCTCGCGGTAGGGATCGACGAGGCCGGCACGGTACTTGGGGACGCGGAGCATGCGCTCGGGCCGGTCGGCCCGGGCGTAGCGCTTGACGGTGTTCAGGGCCAGCTGCAGCCGGCGGGCGCACTCCAGCAGGCCCACCCCTTGGTCGAGCAGGCCGTGGACCTGGTGCCAGCGCTCCAGAGTCGTCTGCGCGCGAGGCCCGTCGTAGAGGGGCGCGTCCAGCACGGCCGCCCAGCAGCTGCTGTGGGCCTTGACCTCGCTCAGAGCGGCTTCGCACAGGTTGTGCCACAGATGCCACCGGTCGGCGACCTGCACCGCGCCGGGCAAGGCGCGACGGGTGGCCTCGGCGTAGGTCGCGGAGCCGTCGCGGCACACCACCTCGACGCCCGGATGCTTGCGCAGCCAGGTCTCCAGCGTGTCGGCCGTGCGGTCGGGCAGCACGTCGATCCGCTCATGGGTCTCGGCGTCGATCACCACGGTGGCATAGCGGTGCCGCCGGCGCAGGGCGAAGTCGTCGACACCGATCACGCGGGGCACCCGCCCGGTGGGCAGCGGGATCCGCAACAAGGTGCGCAGGGCCGTGTGATGCGAGAGGTCCACCGCGAGTACGGTCAGCAACCGCGCCCCCGCCCGGCCCGCTAACTCCTTCACCACGGCCTTGACCTGTCTGGTCAGGCGGGCCGTACGCCGCTGATACCGCTCCAGGACTCCGGGAACCTGTTCGCGGAAGGTCTGGCGGCAGCCGAGCGTGGGACACACCAGACGCCGCACCCGGACCCGCACCACCACCCAGCGCCCGTCGACCGGCACGTCGGCCACCGTCCGCAGTTGATGGCCGTGCACCCGCCCCGACGATGCCCCGCACGCCGGGCAGACCGCAGCGCCCCGCGGCGTTCGTGCCCGCACCACGATCCGCTTCCTCTCATCGATCACATCCTCGATGACCAGCGGGGACAGCCCCGAGAACACTGTCTGGACAAGCTCGTCGACATCCTTCACACGGACGTCAACGACCCTTGCGACTCTCCGTCACCACCGAATGTGAGACAGAGCCGAACGTTTTACAGTCCCGCTGCCGTCGTTTGTCGGCCGCCACTGAGGCTTTTCCATCATCGGCCTGAGCTGGCCAAATGCAGGGTGAGGACGGCTTGGATGAGGCTGGTGATCCGGGTGGTCGAGCATCGGATCTTGCGAAGGAGACGCCAGG
>NZ_JBXUOY010000216.1:0-9186 GCF_057196705.1 Streptomyces sp. ATLC9
GCGCGCCCCGGGCGGCGGGGGGGGGCGCGCCCCCCCCCCCCCCCCCCCCGCGGTGGTGCCGTGCCGCCCCGGGGGGCGGCGGGTGTCACTTGGCGAGCGTGGGGGTTCCGTCGGCGCCGCCGGGACCGGTGGCGGCCTCGGCGGCCTCGATCTGCTCGTCGCTCTCGCCGGCGTCGCGGCGGCGGATGTAGTCGAGGACCCGGTTGAGCTCCCTCCTGACGACGGGCGCCAGCAGGTAGAGGCCGACGATGTTGAACACCGCGGCGAGGAAGAGGAAGGAGTCGGCCAGGGAGACCAGGGAGGACAGCGACATCAGCGCACCGGTGATGACGATGAGGCTGAAGAGCACCTTGTAGACGTTCTCGCTGGTCTTGCTGCGGCCGAAGAGGTAGGTCCACGCCTTCATGCCGTAGTAGCTCCAGGTGATGATCGTGGAGAAGGCGAAGAGCAGGACCGCGACGGCCAGGACGTAGGGGAACCAGGAGATCGCGCTCTCGAAGGCGTCCGAGGTCAGCGAGACGCCGGAGGCGATCTCCTCACCGTTGGCGCTGGCCTCGCGGGCCGCCTCCCAGCTCGGGGTGCGGGCGATGACGATGGTCAGCGCGGTCATGGTGCAGACGACGACGGTGTCGATGAACGGCTCGACCATCGCGACCAGGCCCTCGGTGGCGGGGCGCTTGGTCTTCACCGCGGAGTGGGCGATGGGGGCCGAGCCGATGCCCGCCTCGTTGGAGAAGGCGGCGCGCTGGAAACCGACGATCAGGGCGCCGATGAGACCGCCGGCCACGCCCTCGGGGGCGAAGGCGCCCACGACGATGTCCGAGACGGCGTCGGGCACGGCGGCGACGTTGGTCAGTATGACGAAGAGGCAGGCGACGACGTAGATGACCGCCATCGCGGGGACCAGCCGGCTGGTGACGGCGCCGATGGAGCGCATGCCGCCGATGAGGACCAGGGCGACCAGGGCCGCGATCAGGACACCGAAGAAGAGGGCGCCGCCGGAGCTGCTGAAGAGGCTGTCGTCGCCGCCGGTGACGGACTGGAGCTGCTCCAGGCTCTGGTTGACCTGGAAGAGGTTGCCGCCGAAGAAGGTGAAGAACAGCAGGGCGATGGCGGAGCCGATGGCGAGCACCTTGCCCAGGCCGCCCAGGCCGCGCTCGGCCATGCCCTTGCGCAGGTAGTGCATCGGGCCGCCGGAGACGGTGCCGTCGGCGTGGACCTCGCGGTACTTCACGCCGAGGGTGCACTCGACGAACTTGGTCGCCATGCCGAGGAGGCCGCAGGCGATCATCCAGAAGGTGGCGCCGGGACCGCCGATGGTGACCGCGATGGCCACACCGGCGATGTTGCCGAGGCCGACGGTGCCGGAGACGGCGGAGGTGAGGGCCTGGAAGTGGTTCACCTCACCGGGTGCGTCCTTCTGGTCGTACTTGCCGCGGACCAGTCTGAGGGCCTTGGGCAGGTGGCGGACCTGGGCGAAACCGAAGTACCCGGTGAACACCAGTCCCGCGACCACCAGCCAGCCGACGATCCAGGGGAACTCGGTGTCTCCGAGCGGGATGGTGTAGAAGACGATGTCGCTGATTGTCGAGGCGACCGGATCGACGAATTCGCTGATGGATTCGTCGATCCGTGTCGTCCAGGATTCGTTTGCCATGGGTTCCCTCTGGCTGTAGCGGCTGCGGGGACGTGTGGGGGCGGATGCAACGGTGGTTGCCGGTGGCACGGCGGACGGACCGACCTCGGCGTCCGGTCACGAGCGCGGTTTCCTCCGAAGTTCTCCGGGCTGTAAGACACGGATAAAAAATCGGTTGGGTGTTCCTATCACGCTGCGCTATCGCACTGGTGTGACCTGGATCACATGCTCATATTACGGTCGTATCACACAGGGGAATTCGCGGATAAAACGGGCGGTCGAACCGCTCGCGGGAGCGTCGTATCCGATTAACGGGGAGTTTCGGTGACCCTCCGCGACAGGACGGGCCCGCAGCGACTTTTTAATGTAGGGCACAAATAAATACCCGAGATCAGCGGCCTCCCCGGGCCGCCGCCCCCCGCCTCCCACCGGCGCTCCGCGTCCGGTCCGCACGGGCCCGGCGGGGCGTCCCAGCACCTCAGGGCATCAGGGTCTCCACCAGGGACTCCTGGAGCGCCCCCAGCCACAGGTACGCCATCACCATCGGCTTGCGCGGATCGCCGTCCGGCAGCGCGTAGAGCTCGTCGCCGTCCTCGTCGTCGGTGATCTCCAGACGCGCGCCGATGGCCAGCCGCAGGTCGTTGAGCGCGCCGAGCCACTGGCGCGACTGCCCGGGGGTGAGGGTGAGCACCGCTCCCCCCTCGCCGGCCGGGGCGAGGGAGTCCAGGGTGCGCACCACGGCGAGACCGTCCTCGCGTTTGCGGGCGCGCAGGTCGTTCTCGGTGTAGCGCCGGAACTCCGCGGCCGCCTCGCGCGTCCTCTCCTCCCTCCCGGCACCGGGGCCGCCGTAGGCGTCGGGGAAGAGCCGGGCCAGCGCCGGGTCGGAGGGCGGCTCGGTGGGGCCGTCGGTCATCAGCGCGGCGAGCGGGTCCTGCCCGCCGCCGGCCCCGTCCGCGCCCGGGCCGGGCCCGATGAGCTCCAGGAGCTGGACGGCGAGGCTGCGCAGGATGGAGATCTCCACCTCGTCGAGCGCGACGGCGGCGCCTCCGGGCACTCCGGCCGCGGGCTGGAAGAGCCCGGCCATCAGCGGTCCCGCCGGAGGGTCGCCCACAGGCCGTAGCCGTGCATGGCCTGTACGTCGCGCTCCATCTCCTCGCGGGTGCCGCTGGAGACGACCGCGTGGCCCTTGTGGTGGACGTCCATCATCAGCTTCCTGGCCTTCTCCTTCGGGTAACCGAAGTAGGTCTGGAACACGTAGGTCACGTAACTCATCAGGTTCACCGGGTCGTTGTGGACGACCGTCACCCACGGGACGTCCGGCTCGGACACCACCCGGGGGGCCTCGTCCGAGGCGGGGCGGGTGATCTCGGTGGGGGCGACCGACAGCCACGCCACATGGGGGCCGCGCGGGCCGGGTACGCGGTCCGCGGCGGGCGGCCGCACGGCCGCGGCGGCGGACGGTGTCATCCGGTGCGTGTCGTCGCTCACGGTTCCCATGCTGCCACTGCGGCCGGGCGGCGGTGCAAACCGGGGTCCGGCGGGCGGCGGCACGATCTCCCGGAACCAGATATCGTCAAACTGACGACATTGGAGGTAGCATCCGTCCCATGAACACCGCAGACCTGGGCCTGCCGGTCGCCGTGCCGTCCACCGCCCTCTTCACCGACCACTACGAACTCACCATGGTCCAGGCGGCGCTGCGCGGCGGGACCGCCGACCGGCGCTCCGTCTTCGAGGTCTTCACCCGCCGCCTGCCCGAGGGCCGCCGCTACGGCGTGGTGGCGGGCACCGGGAGGGTTCTGGACGCGGTGGAGAACTTCCGCTTCGAGCCGGAGATCCTGGATTTCCTGCGCGAGCGGGGCGTGGTGGACGAGCCGACCCTGGAGTGGCTGGCCGGCTACCGCTTCCGCGGCGACATCAGCGGCTACCCGGAGGGCGAGGTCTACTTCCCCGGCTCGCCGGTCATGCGGGTGGAGGGCACCTTCGCCGAGTGCGTGCTGCTGGAGACGGTGATCCTGTCGATCCTCAACCACGACTCGGCCGTCGCCGCCGCCGCGTCCCGGATGGCCGTCGCGGCCCGGGGGCGCCCGCTGATCGAGATGGGGGCGCGCCGCACCCACGAGCTGTCGGCGGTGGCCGCGGCCCGGGCGGCGTACGTCGGCGGCTTCTCCACCACCTCCGACCTGGCCGCGGGCTTCCGCTACGGCATCCCCACCGTCGGCACCAGCGCCCATGCCTTCACCCTGCTGCACGACACCGAGCGGGACGCCTTCACCGCACAGGTGGAGTCCATGGGCAGCGGCACCACGCTCCTGGTGGACACCTACGACGTGGCCGAGGCCGTCCGCACCGCCGTGGAGGTGGCGGGCCCCGGCCTGGGCGCGGTGCGCATCGACTCCGGCGACCTGCTGCTGCTCGCCCACCGGGTGCGGCAGCAGCTCGACGAGATGGGCGCGCGGGACACCAGGATCGTCGTGACCAGCGATCTGGACGAGTACGCCATCGCCTCGCTGGCCGCCGCCCCGGTGGACGCCTACGGGGTGGGCACCCAGCTGGTCACCGGCAGCGGGCACCCCACGGCCTCGATGGTCTACAAGCTGGTGGCCCGCGCCGACTCCTCCGATCCGCTGGCGCCGCTGCGTCCGGTGGCGAAGAAGTCCATGGGCGGGAAGCTGTCGGTCAAAGGCGTGAAGTGGGCCGCCCGGCGGCCGGACGCGGACGGCGTGGCCGAGACCGAGGTGGTCGGCACCGGCGAGGTGCCCGCGCATCTGGCGGACCACCTGCTGACGGTGGACCTGGTCCGCGGCGGCGAGATCGTGGCGCGCGAGCGGCTGGAGGCGGCCCGCGAGCGGCACCTGCGGGCCCGCGACGGGCTGCCGCTGTCGGCGACGCAGCTCTCGCGCGGCGAGCCGGTCCTGCCCACCGAGTACGCCGGCGGGTGAGGCGCGGTGCGCCCACGCACTCCCGCGGCGGACGCCGAGTGTCTAAGGTCGGACACGTCCCGCCCGCGCGTTCCGCGGGTCGCGGCCGACGGCGGCCCGCGGTCGCCGCCGACCGGTCACAACAGTCCGTAAGCCCGTAACAGCCAGCCAGTCAGCCACTCCAGCCGAAAGGTGTGCACCATGCACCGGGCCCTGATCGTCGTGGACGTCCAGAACGACTTCTGCGAGGGCGGCAGCCTCGCTGTGGCGGGGGGTGCCGACGTGGCCGCGGCCATCACCGACCTCGTCGGGCAGAGCACCGCCGGATACCGCCACGTGGTGGCCACCCGTGACCACCATGTCTCTCCGGGCGGCCACTTCTCCGACCACCCCGACTTCCGCCACTCCTGGCCCGCGCACTGCGTGGCCGGGACCGAGGGGGTGGGCTTCCATCCGAACTTCACCCCGGCCGTCGCCTCCGGTTCGATCGACGCGGTCTTCGACAAGGGCGCGTACGCCGCCGCCTACAGCGGCTTCGAGGGCGAGGACGAGAACGGCGTCCCGCTCGCGGACTGGCTGCGCTCCCACGATGTGACGGAGGTGGACGTGGTGGGCATCGCCACCGACCACTGCGTGCGCGCGACCGCGCTGGACGCGGCCCGGGAGGGTTTCCGCACCCGGGTGCTGCTCGGCATGACGGCCGGGGTGGCGGCGCGGACCACCGAGCTGGCGCTGGAGGAGATGCGCGGGGCGGGCGTGGAGCTGTCGGGTGAGCCGGTGGACGGCGCCGCCTGAACCCGGCGCCGCGCCGGGAGCCGGCGTCCGCGACGGGCGTCCCCGGCTCCGCCGGGCGGCGCCCCGGCGCGCGTGGCCGTCCTTGTCCCCGGACCTCCGGCCTTCGGGACGGTGGTCCCCGGCCGCCGGGCCCCGCCGATGGCACGGCGGTGACACCAGCGGTGACACGTCGGTCAAGGAAGGCATCACGTCGGTGAGGGAAGGGGCACGAGCGGCTTCGGGACCGTCTCCGGCCGAGTTCGACGCGGCGGCGGAGGGAAACGGCGAACGGCGCGTCCGCCCGCCCTCCCGGGCGGCTGCTCCTCCGGCGGTCCGCGGTCCGCTCAGCCGGCCGCGGCGCGGCGCAGGGCGCCTATGGGCCGCCACAGGACGCTCTCCGCGTACGCCGCCCCCTCCCCGGCGGCCGGAGCACCGGTGGCGCCGTGCCGCGGGGCCGGGCGCCAGACCAGGCCGTCGGGGTGGTGCAGCACCGCGCTGATCTCGTCGGGGGTGGGCGGCTCGGTGTTGCCGCGCAGGTAGACCGCGCGCAGGCCGAGATTCCTCAGCCTGGTCAGGGCGCGGGCGCGATTGGCCGCGTGGACCAGGAAGCGGGCGCGCTGCCCGCCGTGCCCCGGCCGGGGCACGGAGAGCGCCACGACCACGCTGCCGTCCGGCAGCCTGGTCCAGCCACCACCTGCCATCTTCACCACTCCCCCGTTATACACCACGTCAACAAGGGCCTACCGCCCTCGGGCGGTAGGCGCATTCTCAGCACGATCGGCCGCCGCCCGCTAGGGGGCGGCGGCCGATCGCTTCCTGCCTTACCGCTGTGACCTGCGCAAAAGCGGTGTCACTCGGCACTGCGGGGATGCCGCACGGGTGTCACCTGGTGGAGGGTCCGACCCGGACGGTGATCGTCTTGCCGCTGAGCGGCTGGTGGACGATCGTGATGCGGGTGTTGGTGTCGGGCACCTTCACACTCGCGGTCGGGTTGGACTCGTCCCAGTACGTGCCCTTGCGGTCGTCGAAGTACGGCTTGCCCAGCTTCCAGCCGATCCTGGTGGGATCGCCGTCCTTGTGCAGGGTCATGCCGCGCGTCGGGTACCAGCTGAAGGTGGAGTCGTAGGACTGGATGCGGTTGCGCATCAGCGTCCCGTCGGACCACTTCTCGGCCTTGGGGTGGGCGTCGATCGGGAGGACCAGGCCCTCACCCGGGTGAACGCTGGTGTTGTTGTCCAGCTGCGAGGTGTCCCACAGCCAGATCAGCAGGCCCTTCTGGTACCGGTAGCGCTCGACCCAGTCCGGGCGGCTGCTCAGCCAGCCGAAGTTGTACGGGCCGGTCTTCAGCGTCTTGTCGTACGAGACGTACTGACGGTTCTCGGCGATGTAGAACTGCGGGTAGGAGTTGGTGAACGAACCGCCGATGCGGGAGAAGCCGCTCGCCGTCCACCCGTTGTCGTCGCCCTCGGCACCGTCGGTGACGATCGCCCGGCCGTCGGCGGTGATGGTGATCTCGTCGGCGGTGAAGCCCTTCTCCGCCACACCGCCGTCGGTGCGGTAGTGGAAGCGGAGGTCGATCTCCTGGCCGGCGTAGGCGTCCAGCGGGAAGGAGAGGTCCTCCCAGCCGCCGGAGAAGCCGTCGAGGGCGGGGGTGCCGGAGGCGTCCTCGCCGAGCGGCTCGCCGTCGCGGGTGCCGTCCAGGGCGGTCCAGGTGGCGCCGCCGTCGGTGGAGACCTGGGTGTAGAGGTAGTCGTAACCGGCCTCGATCTCCCACCAGCCCTTGAGGTCGAGCGACGCGGAGGAGGCCCCGGTCAGGTCGACGGTGCGGGTCAGGGAGTTGCGCAGGTCGTCACCGCTGCCGCTCCACCACTGCTTCTCGCCCGCCGCGGGCTCGACGACCTCGGTCGTGACCTCCTTCTCGGGGAGTTCCACGATCAGCGCCTGGGGGTTCTTGCCCTGGTGGGCGGAGACACCCAGCTTGTGGGTGGACCGGGTGGCGGCCTTGGCCGTCTCGTAGTCCAGCCAGCCCAGGGACAGCTTGTCCCAGGCGGTCATCTCGCCGGCCCAGTCGCCGATGGCGTCCTCGCCGTTGTTCAGCCAGGAGCCGGAGGACATCAGGCTCCAGAAACCGGTGGAGTTCTCGCCGCCGGAGGTGTCGTACAGATCCGGCAGGCCGAGGTCGTGGCCGTACTCGTGGGCGAAGACGCCCAGGCCGCCGTTCTCGGGCTGCACGGTGTAGTCGCCGACCCAGATGCCGGTGTCGCCGATCTCGGTGCCGCCGGCCTTGTTGAACTCGGGTCCGGTCCTGCCGTAGTCGGTGCCGTAGGCGTACCAGCGGTGGGCCCAGATGGCGTCCTCGCCCTGCGCGCCGCCGCCGGCCGACTCGTCCTCACCGGCGTGGACGAACTGGAAGTGGTCCAGGTAGCCGTCGGGCTCGTTGAAGTCGCCGTCGCCGTCGTGGTCGTAGCGGTCCCACACGTCGTACTCGGCGAGCTGGGCCTTGATCTCCCCGGTGGTGCGGCCGGCGGCCTTCTGGTCGGCGGTCCACTGGTTCACGCCGTCGCGGACGGCGTCCCAGACGGTGTCGCAGGTGCTCTGGCCGCAGGCGTTGTTGCCGTAACGGGCCTCGTTGTAGTCGACCTTGACCCAGTCGGAGACCATGCCGTCGACGGAGTACTTACCGGAGGACTGGGTCTCGTAGTACGTCTTGAGCGAGCCCTCGCCCTCCCCGAAGTAGATGTCCTCGAAGTGCTCCTGGCTGAAGTCCTCCTTCCACAGTGTGGTGTTGTTGTGCTCGCGGTCGGGCTCGGCGATCTGGTTGTGCAGCGGACCGGGGGTGCCGCCGAACCTGGGGTCGATCTCGTCACCGAACTCGATGAGGATGGTGAAGATCTTGTCGGTCTTGATCTGCTCCATCTCGACGTACTTGTCGTCGCCGAGCTTCATGACCTTGGAGCCGTTCTTGGTCACGGGCTTCTGACCGGAGGCGAGCCGCTCGAGGGCCGCGAGGCGCTGGGAGCGCTGCTTCTTGGTGAGCGGGCCGGGCAGGTCGTGGTCGACGTGCTTGCCGTCCTTCTCCTTGCCGTGCTTGTGCCCACCCCCGGCGTGGTCGCCGTGTTCCGCGGTGGCCGGGTCGCGGCCGTCGGGCGCGGTGCCCTCGTGGGCGTAGGCGGTGCCGGCGGTCAGCAAGGTCGCCCCTATGACGGCGACCGTCGTGGCCAGTGCGGCGGATCTGACCGTCCTCCGTTGGCTCTTCACTAGGTATTGCCCTCCCCATGCATGGCCATGGCACGTGTGTGCACACGTGTGGAGGCATTCGACACGAGCGGCGGCCGAAAAAACAGTCCTTGATTTGAGCACGCCACACAAGTACGGTGTCCGGCCAGCCCATTGAGGAGTCCGGAGACCGGACGGTAACGGGTGACGACGGTACGACCGCGACGCGGCGGCGGCGTGATTCCGTGCGCCCCCCGTGCATCGGCGCGTCGGTGACGGCGGGTCGGTCCTTGCTTGCCCGCGGCCCCGTACGGGCATTCGGCGTCGTAGAGTCGTTCGACGGACCACGTTCGCCGTCCGGCGGCCTCGCCCCCGGTCAACCACCGACCCCGGAGGACGGATTCCGTCATGCCGCGCCCGAATCCCGCACAGCTGGCCTACGGTTCGGCCACCGTCGTCCTCTCGGCTCTGGCGATGCTGCTGGTGTCGCAGACGCGTTCGGGAGCCGGAATCGCGGTCATCGCGAGTGCGGCGCTCGCGCTCGGGCTGCTCGTCGCGGTCAGGGCGCCCGTCCGGCGCCCCTCAGGGGCCTCGCGTCCGTCCCGCCCGGTGGCCGCCGGCGCGGTGCCCGCGCCGGCG
>NZ_JBXUOY010000217.1:0-9049 GCF_057196705.1 Streptomyces sp. ATLC9
CACCGGCCCCGGCGCCGCCGTACCGCCCGCGCCCGCCTCCCCGCGCCCGCCGCGGCACGGCACCGCGCCACGGCACCCGCCGACGGGGAGCGGCCTCCCGGCGGTACGCTGACCGCACGGCAGCACCACGCAACAGCACAACACCCGCCCTCGAAGGGACGCACCATGCCGCTCGAAGCCGGTCTTCTGGAGATCCTCGCCTGCCCGGCGTGCCACTCCCCCCTCCGCGAGGAGGGTGACGAACTGGTCTGCGGCGGCAGCGGATGCGAACTGGCGTACCCCGTCCGGGACGGCATCCCCGTCCTCCTCGTCGACGAGGCACGCCGTCCCGCCTGAGCAAGACCGCCCCCGGCGACCGGAGAGGCCGCACATGCTGGACGAGACCCTGCTCGACGCCCCGGACGCCCTGGCCCGGGCCGACACCCACGGTCTGCTGCGCGGGGCCGCCGCCTCCGGCGCCCGTGCCCGTACGGCCCTGCGGCACGCCACCGAGGCGGGGCTGACCGAACTGCGCCCCGACGGCCGCCCCCGCTCCCTCCTCGTCGCGGGCACCGGACCGGCCGTCGCCTGCGTCGCCGGCCTCCTCTCCGCCTTCGGCAACGGGGCCGTCCCCGTCACACTGCTCCACCCCGCGGGCTCCCTCCCCGACCCCGGTGCGCTGCGCTGGACGCTGCCGGGCTGGGCCGGTCCGCTGGACCTGCTGCTGCTCGCCACCCCGGACGGACACGAGGGGGGCCTGACCGAGCTCGCCGAGCAGGCGTACCGCCGGGGCTGCACCATCGTCTCCGTCAGCCCCGCCCCCGCGCCGCTGGCCGAGGCGACCATCCAGGCACGCGGCCTGGCCGTACCGCTGGCCGAGGCGCCCGGCGAACGCTACGAGGGCCCCGACCCGCGCGACGCGTACGAACGGCAGGCACCGGTCCCGCCCGCGGCTCCCGGCGTCCTGTGGGCGCTGCTCACCCCGCTCCTCGCCCTGGCCGACCGGCTCGGTCTGGTCGCCGCCGGCCCCGAGGGGCTCGCAGCCCTCGCCGACCGCCTCGACCAGGTCGCCGAGCGGTGCGGCCCCGCCGCCGCCACCTACGGCAACCCCGCCAAGACCCTGGCCGCGGAGCTCTCCGACGCGCTGCCGCTGCTGTGGAGCGAGGGCACCGTCGCCGCCGCCGCCGCCCGCCACTTCGCCACCACCCTCACCTCGCTCGCCGGCCGCCCGGCGCTGGCCGCCCTCCTTCCGGAGGCGCTCACCACGCACGGCGCCCTGCTGAGCGGCTCCTTCGCGGGCGCGGAGGACACCGACGACTTCTTCCGGGACAGGGTGGAGGAGCCCGGGACGATGCGCGCCCGGATCGTCCTGCTGCGCGAGGGCCCCCCGGCCGCCCGCTCCGCCGCCGTCACCGCACGCGACCTGGCGTACGGGCACGGCACCCCGGTCAGCGAGCTGGAGCCGGCCGAGGGCAGCACCCCGCTCCAGACCACCGCCGAACTGCTGGCCACCGTGGACTTCGCGGCCGTCTACCTCGCGCTCGCCGGCGGCGAGCGGCGCTGACAGGGGCACCCGAGGCGCGGCGCCCCGGCAGTAGCAGGAGCCCGGACGACAGGGTCCGGGCCCAGAACAAGGACCCAAGGATCCAAGGACACCATCCCGTATGGACCTCCTCACCAACACCGTGCGCCCCTACGCCTGGGGCTCCACCACCGCCATCCCCGAGCTGCTCGGCACCGAGCCCACCGGCGAGCCGCAGGCCGAGCTGTGGATGGGCGCCCACCCCGGCGCGCCGTCGAGGATCGACCGGGAAGGAGGCGGAACGCCTCTGTCGGAGACGATCGCGGCCGACCCCGAGGGCGAGCTGGGCCCCGCGGTCGTCGGGGCGTTCGGGCCGGGATTGCCGTTCCTGCTCAAGGTGTTGGCGGCCGCGTCGCCGCTCTCCCTCCAGGTGCACCCCGACCTCGCCCAGGCCAGGGAGGGCTTCGCCGACGAGGAGGAGCGCGGCGTCCCGGCCGACGCCCCGCACCGCAACTACAAGGACGCCAACCACAAGCCCGAACTCCTCTGCGCCCTCACCCCCTTCACCGGCCTGTGCGGATTCCGCCGCCCCGCCCGGACCGCCGATCTGCTGGAGGCCATGGACGTCGGCGGGCTCAAGCCGTACGCGGACATCCTGCGGGCCCGTCCCGAGGACGAGGCACTGGGCGAGGTGCTGACCGCCGTGCTCTCCGCCGACCGGGAGGCGATCGCCGAGACCGTCGGCGCGGCGGCCGGGGCGGCACGGCGACTGGCGGCCGGGCAGGGACCGTACGCCCGGGAGTACGCCGCCTACGCGGGCATCGCCGGCCACTACCCCGGCGATCCGGGCGTCCTGGCCGCGATGCTGCTCAACGTCGTGCACCTGGAGCCCGGTGAGGCCCTCTACCTCGGCGCCGGCGTCCCGCACGCCTACCTCGGCGGCCTGGGCGTGGAACTGATGGCCAACTCGGACAACGTGCTGCGCTGCGGTCTGACGCCCAAGCACGTGGATGTCCCCGAACTGCTGCGCGTCGTCCGCTTCGAGCCGATGGAGCCGGAGGTGCTGCGGCCGCGCCTCACCTCCGGGGGCGAGGAGGTGTACGCGACGCCCGTCGACGAGTTCCGGCTCTCCCGGTACGTGCTGGCACCCGGTTCCGAACCGCACGACCTGGACGACCGCGCACCCCAGATCCTGCTGTGCACGGAAGGGGAGGTCACCCTGCGGGAGGTGACCGGCGGCGGCGAGGGCGGTGAACTCGTCCTCCCCCGGGGCCGGTCGGCCTTCGTACGGGCGGGCGAGCGCGTCGCGGTCCTCGGCAGCGGTACTCTCTTCCGCGCGACTGTGGCCGTATGACCGTGTGACTGCGTAACCGCACTACTGCACTACCGCGCCCCAGGCCCGGGCCCCGGCACGGGAGCGATCCCGCACCGGACCCCGGATCCCCGGGCCCCGGGCGCGGGACAGATCCTGCCGTCTTCCCGGGAGAACCGACCTTTCATGAGTGCATCGGGCGGAACCAAGGCGATCGTCGCCGCACTGGGCGCCAACCTCTCCATCGCCGCGGCCAAATTCGTGGCGTTCGCCTTCAGCGGCTCCTCGTCGATGCTCGCGGAGGGTGTCCACTCCCTCGCCGACTCGGGCAACCAGGCGCTGCTGCTGCTCGGCCACAAGAAGGCCAGGAGGAAGGCGAGCGAGGAGCATCCCTTCGGATACGGGCGCGAGCGCTACATCTACTCGTTCCTCGTGGCCATCGTCCTCTTCTCGGTCGGCGGCCTCTTCGCCCTCTACGAGGGTTACGAGAAGATCAGGCACCCGCACGAACTCTCGCACTGGTACTGGCCGGTCGGAGTCCTGGTCTTCGCGATCATCGCCGAGACCCTCTCCTTCCGCACCGCGATCAAGGAGTCCAACGAGGTACGCGGCACGCAGTCGTGGACGGCGTTCGTCCGTCGGGCCAAGGCGCCCGAGCTGCCGGTCGTGCTCCTGGAGGACCTCGGCGCCCTGGTCGGCCTCGTCCTGGCCCTGGGCGGCGTGGGCCTGGCACTCCTGACCGGCGACCCGGTGTGGGACGGCATCGGCACCGTCTGCATCGGTGTGCTGCTCGTCCTCATCGCGATCGTCCTCGCCGTCGAGACCAAGTCCCTGCTGCTGGGCGAGGCGGCCGGTGCGGAGGAGCTCGGGAACATCCGCGAGGCGATCGTCGACGGGGAGCGGGTCACCCGGATCATCCACATGCGCACGCTCCACCTCGGCCCGGAGGAACTGCTGGTCGCTGCCAAGATCGCGGTGCGGAGCCACGAGTCGGCGGCCGAGATCGCCCGGGCGATCGACGAGGCCGAGCACCGCATACGCGCGGCGGTCCCGATCGCCCGCGTGATCTACCTCGAGCCGGACATATACCGGGCGGAGAAGGCGGAGGAAACCGCCAGGTCCCTCTGAGCGCCGGCCCGGCGGCACGACGACGCGGCACGGCACCGAGGCACGGTGGGGGTTTCTCCGGCCCCGTGGCCGGAATTCCACGGTGCCACCCGGCATCCGGGGCCGCCCCGTCCGGACGGAGCGCCGAGCGTGTAGCCTCGGGAAGGCACAGACGTCGCTGCTGATGGCGGTCGGGCGGCCACACGGGCCGGCCGAGGGAGAGAGGGCCTCCGACGGACTGCGCTGCGGTCAGGGGACACGTACGTCCGTATGGTGCGTACGGTGACGACGGCACACGACGGCGGGCTGCCGGTGTGCCGCGTTCCGCGCACCTGCCCGCTGCCGCAGACCAGCCAGCCGTACCACCTCGACCGATTCCGAGGAGCAGCTCCCAATGACGACGACCGACGCGCCCACCGGCGCCTCGACCGGCACTACGACCGGAACCGCACCGGACTTCAAGGTGGCGGATCTGTCCCTGGCCGCGTTCGGCCGCAAGGAGATCACGCTGGCCGAGCACGAGATGCCCGGCCTGATGGCGATCCGCCGCGAGTACGCCGCCGCCCGGCCGCTGGCCGGGGCGCGGATCACCGGTTCGCTGCACATGACGGTGCAGACGGCCGTGCTGATCGAGACGCTGGTGGCACTGGGCGCCCGGGTGCGCTGGGCCTCCTGCAACATCTTCTCCACCCAGGACCACGCCGCGGCCGCCATCGCGGTCGGCCCCGACGGCACCCCCGAGGACCCCCGGGGCGTGCCCGTCTTCGCCTGGAAGGGGGAGACGCTCCAGGAGTACTGGTGGTGCACCGAGCAGGCCCTGACCTGGCCGGGCGAGCCCACCGGCGGACCGAACATGATCCTGGACGACGGCGGTGACGCCACGCTGCTGGTCCACAAGGGCGTGGAGTACGAGAAGGCCGGCTCCGTCCCGGACGTCTCCACGGCCGAGTCCGAGGAACACGCCGTCATCCTGGGCCTGCTGGCCCGCACCCTGGGCGAGAACCCCACCAAGTGGACGGACCTCGCCTCCGAGATCCGCGGGGTGACGGAGGAGACCACCACCGGGGTGCACCGGCTGTACGAGATGCAGCGCGACGGCGTGCTGCTCTTCCCGGCGATCAACGTCAACGACTCGGTGACCAAGTCGAAGTTCGACAACAAGTACGGTTGCCGCCATTCGCTGATCGACGGGATCAACCGCGCCACCGACGTGCTCATCGGCGGCAAGGTGGCCGTGGTGTGCGGCTACGGCGACGTGGGCAAGGGGTGCGCGGAGTCGCTGCGCGGCCAGGGCGCGCGAGTGATCGTCACCGAGATCGACCCGATCTGCGCGCTGCAGGCGGCGATGGACGGCTACCAGGTCGCCACGCTGGAGGACGTCGTCGCCACCGCCGACATCTTCGTCACCACCACCGGCAACAAGGACATCATCCTCGCCGAGCACATGGCGCGGATGAAGCACCAGGCGATCGTGGGCAACATCGGCCACTTCGACAACGAGATCGACATGGCCGGCCTGGCGGCGACGGACGGCATCGTCAAGGACGAGGTCAAGCCGCAGGTGCACACCTGGACCTTCCCCGACGGCAAGGCGATCATCGTGCTGTCCGAGGGGCGGCTGCTGAACCTGGGCAACGCCACCGGGCACCCGTCGTTCGTGATGTCCAACTCCTTCGCCAACCAGACCATCGCCCAGATCGAGCTGTTCACCAAGCCCGACGCCTATCCGGTGGGCGTGTACGTGCTGCCCAAGCACCTGGACGAGAAGGTCGCCCGGCTCCACCTGGAGGCGCTGGGAGCGAAGCTGACCGTGCTGCGCCCGGAGCAGGCCGCCTACATCGGCGTCCCCGTCGAGGGCCCGTACAAGCCCGACCACTACCGCTACTGACGACCGCCGCCGGCACCGCCGCCGGCACAGGCACGTCACACAGCAGGCAGGCGACACCGTCAGGCCCCCGCTCCACGGCGGGGGCCTGACCCGTCCTGACCCGTAAGGAACGACTCCTCATGCCCCGCGGCCGCTACTCGCTCCACGACCCGTACGACCGCACCCCCCTGGGCGAGGAGCGCTTCCAGTGCGCCACCGGCCCGTCCGGCTGGCGGTACGTCTCACAGCTCACCACTCCCTCCGGCGACCGCGCGGGCTCGGTGGACCTCACCCTGGACGGCCTCGGCCGCCCCCTCCGCCTCGAACTGACCACTCCCCACTGGCAGGTACGCGGCGCCGCCCTCGACGGCGTGACCTGGGTGCGCGCCGGCCCGGCGGGAGAACACGGGCAGGAAGGCAACGCGCCCGCCCACGCCTTCACCGGCGCGTCCCCCGCCTTCCTCGTCGCCATCGCCCGGCTGCTGCGCCCCGTGCCCGGCGCACCGCCCACCCGCGCCCGCCTCGTCGCCCTCGTACCCCCCGTACTCGCTCCCCGCACCCTCGACCAGACATGGTCGCTGGTGGACAGCGAAGCACATGCCACCGACAGCGGCCCGCTGACCGTGGACCACTACCGGGTCGACGACCTGGAGACGGGCGAGAGGCACTCCGTCCACATCGCCGGTGACGTCGTCCTGGCGGCTCCCGGTGTCGAACTGGAGGACCTGGAGTCCCCGCCCTCGGTGTTCGACTGACCTCTCCCGTCCGACGCCGCCGGCGTCAGGCGGGGGGAACGAAGCCCGTGCGCGGCCCGCCCGCTTCCTCGTCACCGCTGCTGCCACTGCCTCCGCCACCGCCGTCCCCGTCACCGGCGGACGGGGTCCCCGGAGGAGGGGAGGCCGACCAGCCGGAAGCAGGGACGGGCCCGGGGACGGGCCAGGACCCGGGGGCAGGGGCGGTCCGCGGAAGCGCGGCGCCCTTCCGCTCGGCCTCCGGCCGGCTGCCCTCCCCGAAGGTCCGCTGCGCGTCCCGCCCCTGCCGCTCGGACACCACACCGGACAGGTACACGGCCGGAGGCATCCCCTCCGGGACAGGGGCCCCGGTGAAGCCCGCCACATCGGCTGCCAGGCGCTGCGCCATCGACCAGCCCACCTGCGGATCGAGCTGGTCCGCGCGCAGCAGGTACTGCCGTACGGCCAGCCACAGCCCGTCCGGCATCCGCGACAGGTCCAGCCCCGCGAAGTGTCCGGCCACCCACGGTGGTGGAGGCGGCACCGGAGCCGGCCGGGACACCGGAATCCGCTCCCGCACCACCAGCGTCCCGGCGAACACGTCACCGAGCCGCCGGCCGCGCGCGGAGACCAGCGAGGCGACGCACGCGACGACCCCCACCGTCATCTGGATCTCCACGAAACCCAGCGCCCCGCGCACCAGCGCGTGCCGAAAGCGGATAGGCCCGCCGTCCTCCCGTACCACTCGCAACCCGCACGCCATCTTTCCCAGCGAACGTCCATGGGACAGCGTCTCGACCGCCACCGGCCCGCCCATCAGCACCAGCAGCAGCAGTGCGACGGCGACCGCGGCGGTGGCCGCGTCGTCCAGGGACCCGGTGGCCGACAGCACCGCCATCGACAGCGCCAGATAGATCCCCCAGAGCACCACCAGATCTATGAAGACGGCCAGGGCCCGGCTCGGCAGCCGCGCGGGCCGCAGCCCGAGCACCACCGCATCACCTGTCACGAGCTGACTCACCCGGTACGCCTCCTCACCCTCGCTTCGGACCCGCACGCGCCTCGTACGCCGTATGCCGTACGCCGGGTACGTACACAGTCTGCCGCCCGCGGCCGACCGGCCGCCAAGCAGCCCGAGACCGACCGCGCCCCCATCTGAAAAGCTCTCCCCATGGACCTCGATGTCTTCGTCACCGCCCACCGGGCCGAGTGGGACCGCCTGGAGGAGCTGCTGCGCCGCCGAAGCCGCCTCACCGGAGCCGAGGCGGACGAGCTGGTCGCCCTCTATCAGCGGACTTCCACGCATCTGTCGCTGATCCAGTCCACCGCCCCCGACCCGGCGCTGACCGGCCGCCTCACCTCGCTCGTCGCCCGGGCGCGCAGTGCGGTCACCGGCACCCGCCGCGCGACCTGGCAGGACGTGGGACGCTTCTTCGCGGCCGGGTTCCCGGCCGCCGTCTACCGATCCCGGCACTGGTGGATACCGACGGCCCTGCTGTCCACACTGGTCGCCGTCCTCATCGGCTGGTGGATCGGTACCCACCCCGAGATCCAGGCCACCATCGCGGCGCCCGAGCAGCTGCGCGAGATGACCCGGCCCGGCGGCCAGTACGAGACGTACTACTCCAGCAACCCGGCCGCCTCCTTCGCCGCCCAGGTGTGGACGAACAACGCACAGGCCGCCGCTGTCTGTCTGATCTTCGGCGCCTTCCTGGGGATACCGGTGCTGTGGGTGCTGTTCCAGAACATGCTGAACATCGGGACAGGCATCGGCCTGATGACCTCCGCGGACCGTCTGGACGTCTTCCTCGGCCTGATCCTCCCGCACGGCCTGCTCGAACTGACCGCGGTCTTCGTCGCGGCCGGCACGGGCCTGCGCCTGGGGTGGACGGTCGTCGACCCTGGACCGCGCAGCCGCCGCACGGCGCTCGCGGAGGAGGGGCGTGCCGCCATCGGCATGGCGCTCGGCCTGGCCGCGGTGCTCTTCGTCTCGGGTGTCATCGAGGGTTTCGTGACCCCCTCGGGGCTGCCGACCTGGGCCCGGATCACCATCGGGGTCGTCGCCGAGCTGGCCTTCCTGGCCTACGTCTACGTACTGGGGGCCAGAGCGGTGAGGAGGGGCGAGGCCGGCGACGTGGAGGCCGCCGACCGTTCCGCCGAGGCGCCTCTCGCAGCGTGACACGGGCCGATGTGCGTCGAGGCCCTCGGACCTGCTACGGTTCTGACCGTTCCGAAGGGAGCCCTTGACGAGGACCCCTTCGGGAGGTAGATTTTAGAAGTTGCCCGGAGGGTGATACCCTCGGGGGTGGACGGATAAAATCCATCCAGCTTCGGTCGAGAGCCCATGGCTCTGGCGAGGCAGTCCGAATTCCTGTCGGAAAGCGAAGTCGATTTCGATCGGCCAAAGCGAATCTGATAGTGTCGGAGACACCGAAGGGAAGCGCCCGGAGGGGCCCCGGGAGGGGTGCCGAAGGAAGCGTCCGTTCCTTGAGAACTCAACAGCGTGCCAAAAGTCAACGCCAGATATGTTG
>NZ_JBXUOY010000218.1:0-8984 GCF_057196705.1 Streptomyces sp. ATLC9
CGCCGCCCCCGCCGGCCGGCGCGCCCCCCCCCCCCCCCCCCCCCCCCCCCCCCCCCAGGACTCCGGCCGGGGACCGCTCAGAAGGCGGCCTCGTCCAGCTCCATCACCGACAGGTCGGTGGCCTCGGCGATCCGCCGCTCGACGCCGACGCCCGGCAGGATGTTCGCGGCGAAGAACTTCGCGGCGGCGATCTTGCCCTCGTAGAACGCCCTGTCCTTGGCGGCGGCGCCCGGCAGCTTGTCGGCGGCCACGGCGGCGCCCCTGAGGAGCAGGTAGCCGACGACGACGTCGCCGGAGGCCATCAGCAGACGGGTGGTGTTCAGGCCGACCTTGTAGATGGACTTGACGTCCTTCTCGGTGGCGGCCAGGTCGGTCAGCATGGTCCCGACGATGGCCTCCAGGTCGCCCGCGGCCCCGGCGAGCCGCTCGCGGGCGCCGGCCAGGTCCTCGCCGCCGGCGGCCTCGGCCAGGAACTTCTTGATCTCCTCGGACAGGGCGGTCAGCGCCTGGCCCTGGTCGCGGACGATCTTGCGGAAGAAGTAGTCCTGGCCCTGGATCGCGGTGGTGCCCTCGTAGAGGGTGTCGATCTTGGCGTCCCGGATGTACTGCTCGACCGGGTACTCCTGCAGGTAGCCGGAGCCGCCGAAGGTCTGCAGCGACTGGGCGAGCTGCTCGTAGGACTTCTCCGAGCCGTAGCCCTTGACGATCGGCAGCAGCAGGTCGTTCAGGCGCTTGGCGGCGGAGGCGTCCTCGCCGGCGGCCTCCTTGGCCAGGACCTCGTCCTGGACGGTGGCGGTGTAGAGCACCAGCGAGCGCATGCCCTCGGCGTACGCCTTCTGCGTCATCAGCGAGCGGCGCACGTCGGGGTGGCGGGTGATGGTGACGCGCGGGGCGGTCTTGTCCGTGAACTGGGCCAGGTCGGCGCCCTGGACGCGCTCCTTGGCGTACTCCAGCGCGTTGAGGTAGCCGGTGGACAGGGTGGCGATGGCCTTCGTGCCGACCATCATCCGCGCGAACTCGATGATCTTGAACATCTGGCGGATGCCGTCGTGCTTCTCGCCCATCAGCCAGCCCTTGGCGGGGGCGTTGGCGCCGAAGGTCATCTCGCAGGTGTTGGAGGCCTTCAGACCCATCTTGTGCTCGACGTTGGTGGCGTGGACGCCGTTGCGCCCGCCGAGCTCGCCGGTTTCCCAGTCGAAGTCGTACTTGGGCACGATGAACAGGGACAGGCCCTTGGTGCCCGGGCCGTGGCCCTCGGGGCGGGCGAGGACGAAGTGCACGATGTTCTCGGACATGTCGTGCTCACCGGAGGTGATGAAGCGCTTGACGCCCTCGATGTGCCAGGAGCCGTCGTCCTGCCTGGTCGCCCTGGTGCGGCCGGCGCCCACGTCGGAGCCCGCGTCGGGCTCGGTGAGGACCATGGTGGAGCCCCACTGGCGGTCCGCCATGAGCTTGGCTATCTTCTTCTGCTCCTCGGTGCCCTCGTCGTGGAGGACGCCGGCGAAGGCGGGGCCGGACGCGTACATCCACACGGCCGGGTTGGAGCCGAGGATGGTCTCGGCGAAGGCCCACAGCAGGGAGCGCGGCACGGTGGTGCCGCCGATCTCCTCCGGGATGCCCAGCCGCCACCACTCGGCGTCCATGTACGCCTGGTAGCTCTTCTTGAAGGACTCCGGGACCGGAGCGGTGTTGGTCTCGGGGTCGAACACCGGCGGGTTGCGGTCGGCGTCCTCGTAGGAGGCGGCCAGTTCGTTCTCCGACAGGCGGGCGACCTCGGCCAGCACGCTCTTGGCGGTCTCGACGTCCATCTCCGCGAACGGGCCGGTGCCGTACACCGTGTCGCGGCCGAGTACCTCGAAGAGGTTGAACTCGATGTCGCGGAGATTCGACTTGTAGTGCCCCATGGCGACGGCTCCGTATGGATAGGGGGAGGAGACTCCTCCCTACGCGTACCAGAAAGTAGCTCTCATCATGCTACCCGCCGGTAATAAGAAGCAACCCGATTCGCGCGACTGTGACGGAACTCCCCGGAGCGCGCCCTGACTCCGGACCGCTCCGCCGCGGGGCGGCGGAGCGGTCCGGAGTCGTTACGCTTAGCCCATGTACGGCTACGACCAGACCGGAAACGCGGGGCACGCGGGGCAGCACGCCGGTCACGGCGGCCACACCGGCCATCCCGGGCACGGCGCGCACGCCGGGCAGCACTACGGCCAGCAGCCGCCGCAGGCCGGCTACGGCCACCAGCAGCCGCTCTACCCGGAACCCTCGCCGCCGTCGCTGGCCGAGGCCGTGCGGGCCTTCACCACCGGGGTGATGACCCCCGAGGACTTCCAGGCGGTCTTCGCCACGTCGAAGGTGTACTGCCCGCGCGGCGACACCCCGGGCTTCCTGGCGCTGCACAACACCCAGCAGCCGGTGATCCCGATGTTCACCACGCTCAAGGAGCTGCGCGCGTACGCGGGCAAGGAGTCGAAGTACTTCGTGATCACCGGCGCGGAGGTGCTCGACCTGCTGCCGTCGGGCTACGGCTTCGTGCTGGACATGGAGGGCGACCACCGGATCGTCTTCGACGCCAAGGCGGTCGAGGAGATGGTCGACTTCGCGATGCGCCGGATGTACGGCTGATCCGTCCGCGGGGCGGCCGACGCCCCCGGCCCCCCGGCGACGCCTGACGCGGCGCGCCCGGCGGTTCAGCCCCGGTCCGGCCCTTCCCGGGCCTCGTGGAGCTCGAACCAGATGCTCTTCCCCGTGCCCATGGGCTCCACCCCCCACGAGTGCGCCAGCATTTCCAGCAGCATCAGACCGCGCCCGTGGGAGGCGAGCTCGCCGGGGTCGCGCGGGTGCGGCGGCTCGTCGCTGGAGTCCGAGACCTCGACGCGCAGCCGCCGCGAGCCGGGCTCGCCCTCCAGCCCGACGGCGAGGGCCGCGTCCCAGTCGGTGTGGACCAGGGCGTTGGTCAGCAGCTCCGACAGCATCAGGACGGCGCCCTCCACCTGGTCCTCCGGCGCCCAGTCGAACATCAGCTCCCGCAGCCGGTGGCGGGCGTCGGAGATGCGGACCTGCTCGCTCTGGGACACCGACATCACCAGGCGGCGGGCGAGGGGGTGCGGGAACCTGTCCGGCGCGCCGCCCTCGCGCTTCAGCAGCATCAGCGCGATGTCGTCCTCTCGCCCGCCCGCGCGCGGTTCCATGCCGTGACCGGTGCCGGTCACGTGGCGGCTCGGGGCGCCGTGCATCGCGCGGATCAGCGTGTCGGCGAGGTCCTCCGGCGATCCCCCGTGCTCCCCCAGTACCTTGCGCAGCCGCTCCCATCCGGCGTCGTAGTCCAGGCCGCCGGCCTCGATGAGCCCGTCGGTGCACATCAGCAGCGTCTCGCCCCGGCCCAGCACCACCCGGGTGATGGGGTAGTCGGCGCCGGCGACGATCCCCAGCGGCGGTCCGGGCGCCACCGCGCAGGTCAGCACCGCTCCGTCGGCCAGGCGGAGCACCGGGTCGGGGTGGCCGGCGCGGGCGACGTCGAGCGCGCCGTCCGGATCGGCCTCCACGTACAGGCAGGTGGCGAAGCGGTGGTCGTCGCCGGAACCGGCGTCCGCCCGCTCCGCGGCGCCGCCGGGCTCGGGCAGGTCGCCGGTCTCCATCCCGGCCAGGAAGCGGTTGGCGCGGGCGAGCACCGCGTCGGGCCGGTGCCCCTCCGCGGCGTAGGCGCGCAGCGCGATCCGCAGCTGCGTCATGACCCCCGCGGCGCGCACGTCGTGCCCCTGTACGTCGCCGATCACCAGGGCGGTGCTGCCCGACGGCAGCGGGATCACGTCGTACCAGTCGCCCCCGACCTGGAGGCCGCCGCCGGCCGGCAGGTACCGGCTGACCACCGTCATGCCGGGGACGGCGGTGCGCTGGGCGGGCCGCATGGTGCGCTGGAGGCTGTCGGCCAGCTCCCGCTCGGACTCCCGCACGTACACCCGCGACAGGGCCTGCGCCAGCATCCGCGCCACCGACACCAGCAGCCGGCGCTCGTCGGAGGTGAAGGGGACCAGGTTGTCGAAGGCGAGCAGCCAGGTGCCGATCGTCCGGCCGTTCACGGTCAGCGGCAGATAGGCCCAGGCCCGGCGCCCGTAGTCCTCGAGCAGGGGCCAGACGGCGGGAAAGCGGCGACGGTACTCGTCGGGGGAGGACAGGTAGACGGCCCGGCCGGTGCGGACGGCCACGCTGCCGGGGTAGTCGCTCTCCAGCGTTATCTCGCCGAAGGCCGGCTGCCGGTGCGCCTCCGGCCCGTAGTAGTTGATCGGCGCCAGCCGGTTGCCCCTGACGGCGTAGATGACCAGGAAGACGGGGTTGAGACCGGGCAGCGACATCTGGGCCGCCACCTCGAGCACCTCCTGGGTGGTCTGTGCCGTGGCCAGTGCCCGCCCCGTGTCCATCAGGAAGGCCTCGCGCGAGTGCCGCCACCCGGCGGTGGCCGGGTCCTGTGATGCGGAGGAGTGCACGACCGGTGGGGACGTGGTCGGCGGCCGTGCGGGGAGGATCTCCGCCGGGCGTGCCTCCAGGGGGGCCTCCGAGGTGTCCGAGCCGAGCCCGGCGGGATGGGCCGACCAGGGGATCTCGGTCAGCAGCCCGTACAGCACGAAGGACCGGCCCGGCTCCGTCTCAGTCTCCGGTTCGGGCCGGGGCCGCTCCGCCAGGGCCAGCCGGTTGCGCACGACCCGCAGGACGGTGCCGTCCGGCGCCACCACCCGCTGCAGCGCCTCCGCGATGGTGCCCTCGGCGATGGCCAGGGCGCCGACGTTGGCCAGTTCGGCGTAGTCGAGGGCGTGGAAGCGGGAGCGCAGGGCGTTCTCGGTCAGGACGGTCTCCTCGGGGGGCAGGCCCAGCAGCCGGGCGGCGGTGGCGTCCAGCGTGATGACGCCGGCCGTGTTGTCCCAGCGCCACAGGCCGACCCCGGTAGCCGCGAGAATGTCCTCAGTGTGCACTTTTCCACCTTATGTGGTCATTCCCGGGGGCACCCGGCGGAAGGCGGCCGGACGGTAGTCTGTGGGGCGTGTGCGCCCCCTCGCCGACGAGCGGCCGGCGGCCCGACACCAACCGACAACCTGACGACTTGGACGAGTGATGCATCGGTACCGGTCCCACACCTGCGGCGAGCTCCGTGCCGCGGACATCGACACGGATGTCCGCCTCTCCGGCTGGCTGCACAATCGGCGGAACCTGGGCGGCATCCTCTTCATCGATCTCCGCGACCACTACGGGATCGTCCAGCTCGTCGTCCGTCCCGACACCGCCCCCTACGAGGCGCTGAGCTCGCTCTCCAAGGAGTCCGTCGTCCGCGTCGACGGCCGGGTCGTCGCCCGCGGCGAGGAGAACGTCAACCCCGAGCTGCCCACCGGCGAGATCGAGGTCGAGGTCACCGGGGTCGAGGTGCTGGGCGCCGCCGACCCGCTGCCGTTCACCATCAACACCGAGGACGGCGTCAACGAGGAGCGGCGCCTGGAGCACCGCTTCCTCGACCTGCGCAAGGAGCGCATGCACCGCAACATCATGCTGCGTTCGGCGGTCATCTCCACCATCCGGCAGGAGATGACGGCGCTCGGCTTCAACGAGATGGCCACCCCGATCCTGTCGGCCACCTCCCCCGAGGGCGCGCGCGACTTCCTGGTGCCCTCCCGGCTGCACGCGGGCAGGTTCTACGCGCTGCCGCAGGCCCCCCAGCAGTTCAAGCAGCTGCTGATGATCGCGGGCTTCGACCGCTACTTCCAGATCGCGCCCTGCTTCCGTGACGAGGACGCCCGCGCCGACCGCTCGCCGGGCGAGTTCTACCAGCTCGACATGGAGATGAGCTTCGTCGAGCAGGAGGACGTCTTCGGCGTCATCGAGAAGGTGATGACCGACCTCTTCGAGAAGTTCGGCAACGGACGCCACGTCACCTCGCCCTTCCCGCGCGTCCCCTTCCGCGAGGCGATGCTCAGGTACGGCAGCGACAAGCCGGACCTGCGCGTGGGGCTGGAGCTGACCGATGTCTCCGACGTCTTCGCCGGCTCGGACTTCAAGGCGTTCGCGGGGAAGCACGTGCGCGCCCTGGCCGTGCCCGGCACCGCCGGCCAGCCGCGCAAGTTCTTCGACCAGATGGGCGAGTTCGCCGTCTCGCAGGGCGCCAAGGGCCTGGCCTGGGTGCGCGTGGGCGACGACGGCAAGCTGACCGGCCCGATCGCCAAGTTCCTCACCGGGGAGAACGTCTCCGCGCTGCTGTCCCGGCTGGACGCCGGTCCGGGCACGGCCGTCTTCTTCGGCGCGGGGGAGTTCGACGAGGTCTCCAGGATCATGGGCGCGGTCCGCGTCGAGGCCGGGCGCCGCACCGGCCACTTCGAGGAGAACGTCTTCCGCTTCTGCTGGATCGTCGACTTCCCGATGTTCGAGAAGAACGAGGACACCGGGCAGATCGAGTTCTCCCACAACCCGTTCTCCATGCCGCAGGGCGGCCTGGAGGCGCTGGAGACCAAGGACCCGCTCGACATCCTGGCCTGGCAGTACGACATCGTCTGCAACGGCGTGGAGCTGTCCTCCGGCGCGATCCGGAACCACGAGCCGGAGATCATGTACAGGGCCTTCGAGATCGCCGGCTACAGCCGTGAGGAGGTCGAGCGCGAGTTCGGCGGCATGCTGCGCGCCTTCCACTTCGGCGCCCCGCCGCACGGCGGCATCGCCCCGGGCATCGACCGCATCGTGATGCTGCTGGCCGACGAGCCCAACATCCGCGAGACCATCGCCTTCCCGCTCAACGGCAACGCCCAGGACCTGCTGATGGGCGCCCCGAGCGAGGTCGACGAGGCCCGGCTGAGGGAGCTGCACCTGTCGGTGCGCAAGCCCCCGCGGGTCAAGCGGGCCGACTGACGGGAGCACGGCGGGAGGGCACGCAGTCCACCGGACGGGCCGGGACCGCACCGCGGTCCCGGCCAGTCGCCGGAGCGGTGGCGCTGCCAGCCGGCGGGGGCCGGGCGGCGGGCGGCCTCGTAGGTCCCGGCCCGTCCGTGTCCCACGGGAGGCGGCGGCTCACAGGAACCGGCGGATCGGCGTGACGGCGGCCTCCCGGGCCCGCTGCAGAGCCGACCGCCTGCGCCAGCGGGCGCCCACGATGCGCACGCTCCGGCGCAGGTCCGCGGTGAAGTCCCGGTCCAGCCCAGCGGTGAAGTCCTCGTCCAGGGCGACGAGCATGACCTCCTCGTCGTGGTCCATCGAGCGCCGGTTGAGGTTGGTGGAGCCCACCAGTGAGGCGACCCCGTCCACCGTCACGATCTTGGCGTGCATCATCGACGGCTGGAAGTGCCAGATCCGCACCCCGCACGCCAGCAGCTCCTCGTAGTGGTTCTGCCCGGACAGCTGGGACGCCCGCTGGTCGGTGTGCGGGCCGGGCAGCAGCAGCTCCACCTCCACCCCGCGGCGCGCGGCGGCGCACAGCATCCCGACGAAGTACGGGTCGGGCGCGAAGTACGCCGTGGCCAGCCGTACGCGCTCCTGCGCCGTCTCCAGCACCACCCGCAGCAGCGTCTGCATGTCCTGCCAGCCGAAGCTGGCCGAACCGCGCACCACCTGCACCACCGAGCCGCCCCGCGTCCCGTGCTCGACGAAGCGGTCCCGCTCGTCGAACAGCACCTCCGAACACTCCGCCCAGTTCTGCGCGAACGCGGCGGCGATGCCGTCCACGGCCGGGCCGCGCACCCGCACATGGGTGTCGCGCCACTCGCTCTCGTCGCGGGCGTCGCCGCACCACTCCTCGGCGATCCCCACCCCGCCGGTGAAGGCCGTCCGCTCGTCCACCACCAGCACCTTGCGGTGGCAGCGGTGGTTCTGCTTCAGCGGGGAGATCCACAGCGGCTTGCGGAACCAGGCCACCCGCACCCCGGCCCGGTCCATCTCCTCCAGCAGGTCCTTCTCGATCAGCCGGCTGCCGAAGCCGTCCAGCAGCAGCCGCACCCGCACCCCGGCGCGGGCACGCTCGGCCATGACATGGGCGAACTCGCGGGCGATATCGCCGCGCCAGTACACGAACGTCATCATGTCGACGGTGTGCTCGGCGGCCCGGATGCTCTCCAGCATCGCCGGGAAGATCTCGTCACCGTTGCGCAGCGCCGTCAGTTCGTTCCCCTCGGTGGCGGCGATCCCGATCAGCCGCTCCAGCCGCCGCCGCAGCCGCCGCTTGCGCTTCTCCGCCTCGTCGTCCACGACGCCCATGGACCTTTCCTCCCGGACTCCCGGACTTCCGCCGAATCGAAAATCCTCTCGGTCTGCTTGTGCCCACCGATCCGGTTCTCAGGGATGCCGGGCGCGAGTCGGGGCAGACGGATGCGACACACGGCTTCTGTGGTCGGGACGACACGGGGCGATATGACCGGATGAGAGACGACGTGAGGAGTGACCATGGTGGTCGCCGGTGTGATAGCAGGGTGCGTGGTCCTGGCCGTTCTGGCCTTCGTGGTGCCGCGCCTGTCCCGCCACCCCGAGCGCGGCGCGCAGCGGTCCCTGGGACTGGGCGCCCGGGCGGGGGGCAAGGCCCCCGGTCCGCTGGGGCGCTGGCTGAGCAAGCCGTTCGGCAAGAGTTCCCGGGCGGTGGGACGCAGCGGTTCCGCGGGCCGCCGCGCCCGCGGCCGGCTGCCGTTCTGACTCCCGTTCCCGCCGTGGTCCGGCCATCCGGGCGCACACGCGGCATGCGCCGCCGCCCGGGACGGGAAACGAGGAGAGGGAAGCGGTCGCGGGGCGCGCACCCTCCCCGTGGCCGCCGCAGCCCCCGATGTGGATTCCTCCGGAAGGGAGACCGCAGTGAGTCGGTACACCGACGCCGCGCAGGGCGGCGAACCCGCGCTTCTCGCCGAGGGGACGAGCCTCCCCGGCGGGCTGACCATCACCCTGGTGTTCCTCGCCATCGCGGCCGCCTGTCTGGCCGCCGCCTATCTGGTCAAGCGCAGCGCACGGCGGTAGTACGGGGCGCCGCCCCGTAC
>NZ_JBXUOY010000219.1:0-8984 GCF_057196705.1 Streptomyces sp. ATLC9
GCTCACGACGCCCACCGCGCGCGCCGTGACGTCCTGCGCCGCGCGGTACGGCGGATGGGTGCCGCGCCCGAGCCCGCCGCGGCGGCCTACTCCCTGCCCTTCCCGGTCCCGGACGGCGCCGCGGCGGTGCGGCTCGCCGCCGCGCTGGAGGAGCGGGTGGCCGCCGTCTACGCCGACCTGGTCCGGGCCGGCGAGGGCGGGCTGCGGCGGGAGGCGGCCGCCGCGCTGCGGGAGACCGCGGTCCGCGCGGCACGCTGGCGCGGCACGGGCGTACCCTTCCCAGGTCTCGCCGAGCGCGCCGCGCGGGCGGGCCCGGAGCCCCTCTGAGGGACTCCCCGCGCAAAGCCGACGACGAAAGGGACGCCCGGGCATGACATCGGCTCCGCACGTCGAACCACCGCAGCGGCTGGTGCGCTTCCTGGGCGCGGACTCCCCCTGGCTGGCACGGCTGCCCGGACTGGTACGGACGTCGCTGGCACGCTGGGGGCTGACGGCCGAACGGGTGATCTCCCCGGGCGGACGCGGCAGCCTGGTCGTCCTGGTCCGCCGGGCGGACGGCTCGCCGGCCGCGCTGAAGCTGCGCGCCGCGGGCGCGGCGGACGAGGCCGCGGCGCTGTCCCGCTGGGAGGGGCACGGCGCGGTACGGCTGCTGGACGCCGCTCCCGAGGACGGCGCGCTGCTGCTGGAGCGGCTGCACGCGGAGGTGTCGCTGCGCTCGCTGCCGGACGCGAAGGCCACCCTGGAGGCGGTCTCGGCACTGCACCGGCTGTGGGTGTCCCCCTCTCCCCCCGGTGTCCCCGACGGCGAGCACCCCTTCGTCACCGTGGAGGAGCACACCGGACGGGCGGTGGAGGGAATCCGCGCGCACATGCCCGAGGAGGCCCGCCCGCTGGCCGACGAGGCCCTGGCCCTGCGCTCCGAGCTGCTCGCCGACGCCCCCGAGCACCTTCTGCTGCACGGCGACTTCCGGCAGGGGGCGGTGCTGTCGGCGGGCCCGGGACGGGCCCACTGGCTGGTGGTCGGGCCCGATCCGCTGGTGGGCGAGCGGGCGTACGACCTGGCCCGGCTCGTCCGCGACCGGCTGCACGACCTGGCCGCCGGCTCCGGCGCCCCCGCGATCGCCCGGCGCCGGGTGACCAAGCTGGCGAACTCCCTGGAGGTGGACCGCGACCGGCTGCGCGGCTGGAGCCTGTACCGGGCGGTGGAGTCGGGCGCACGGCACATCGCCGCCGGCGACCGTGCCGACGGCGAGGCGCTGCTGGAGTTCGCCGGCTGGCTGTGAGCCCCGGACCGCGGGCCCCGGTGAGGGGCCCGCGGCGACGGCTCAGGCGGATTCGCCGGCCGAGCGGGCCAGCCGCTCCACCGCCTCGTCCACCGGCACCTCCTCGCGCTCGCCGGTGCGCCGGTCCTTCAGCTCCACCAGGCCCTTGGCCGCGCCCCGGCCCACCACCAGGATCTCCGGCACGCCGATCAGCTCCGCGTCGGTGAACTTCACACCGGGCGAGACGCCCGTGCGGTCGTCCACCAGGACGCGCACCCCGGCGGAGGCCAGCCTCCCGGCCAGTTCCAGGGCCGTCTCGATCTGGGCGCCCTTGCCGGCGGCGACGATGTGGACGTCGGCCGGGGCCACCTCGCGCGGCCAGCACAGGCCCTGGCCGTCGGCCGTCTGCTCGGCGAGCGCGGCCACCGCGCGGGAGACGCCGATGCCGTAGGAGCCCATGGTCACGCGGACGGGCTTGCCCTCGCGGCCGAGTACGTCCAGGGAGAAGGCGTCGGCGTACTTGCGGCCGAGCTGGAAGATGTGGCCGATCTCGATGGCCCGGTCCAGCTTCAGCCCGGCGCCGCAGGACGGGCAGGGGTCGCCGTCCTCGACGGTGACCACGTCCAGGTACTCGTCGACCTCGAAGTCCCGGCCGCACACCACGTTGCGGGCGTGGGTGTCGGGCTTGTTGGCCCCGGTGATCCAGGAGGTGCCGGGGGCCACGCGCGGGTCGGCGACATAGCGGAAGGCGGCGCCCGCCAGGCCCTGCGGACCGACGTAGCCGCGCACCAGGGCCGGGCGGCCGGTGAAGTCCTCGGCGGCGACCAGTTCGACGGTGGCGGGCGCCAGGTGCTCGGCGAGCTTGCCGAGGTCCACCTCGCGGTCGCCGGGCACGCCCACGGCCCAGATCTCCCCGTCCACCTTGACCAGCAGGTTCTTCAGGGTGGCGGAGGCGGGCACGCCCAGGTGGTCGGCGAGGGTCTCGATGGTGGGGGTGTCGGGGGTGTCCAGCTCCTCGATCGGCGGGTGGCCCATGGGGTCGGCCGGCTTCAGCGGGAAGGTGACGGCCTCGGTGTTGGCGGCGTATCCGCAGGCCGGGCAGTCGGCGAAGGTGTCCTCGCCGGCCGCGGCCGGAGCGAGGAACTCCTCGGAGGCCGAGCCGCCCATCGCGCCCGAGACGGCGGAGACGACCCGGTGGTCCAGGCCGAGCCGGGTGAAGATCCGCACGTACGCCTCGCGGTGCAGCCGGTAGGACTCGGCCAGCTCCTCGTCGGTGGTGTCGAAGGAGTAGGAGTCCTTCATCAGGAACTCCCGGCCGCGCAGGACGCCCGAGCGCGGGCGGGCCTCGTCCCGGTACTTGGTCTGGATCTGGTAGAGCATCACCGGCAGGTCCTTGTAGGACGTGCACTGGTCCTTGACGACCTGGGTGAAGATCTCCTCGTGGGTGGGCCCGAGGAGGTAGTCGGCGCCCTTGCGGTCCCTGAGCCGGAACAGCAGGTCGCCGTACTCCTCCCAGCGGCCCGAGGTCTGGTAGGGCTCCTTGGGCAGCAGGGCCGGGAGCAGCACCTCCTGGGCGCCGATGGCGTCCATCTCCTCGCGCACGATCCGGGTGACGTTCTCCAGGACCTGCTTGCCCAGCGGCAGCCAGGTCCAGATCCCGGCGGCGGTGCGGCGTACGTAGCCGGCGCGGACCAGAAGCCTGTGGCTGATGGTCTCCGCGTCGGCCGGGTCCTCGCGCAGCGTCTTCAGCATGAGCCGGGACATGCGCTGGACACGGGCTGCCATGGGTTTCTCCTGCGTGCGGTGGGTCGGTTTCCGGGAGCCGCACCGGTGATGCGGCCCGCCCAGGAGACTACCGGCGCCGCAGCGGCAGCGGCGCACCCATCACCGCGTACGGACTCCCGGCGCTGGGACTCCACCTCCCGGGGGCACCCCCCGGACCCCCGGCCGGACCCGCCTCACCGCCGCAGCGGCAGCGGCGCACCCATCACCGCGTACGGACTCCCGGCACTGGGGAACAGCACCTGGCGGGCCAGGTCCCGGTAGCCCAGCGAGCGGTAGAGGGCGCGGGCCGGGCTCTCGGTGTCGATCGCGGAGAGGATCGAGCGCGGCTCGGCGGCGGCGTCGGTGATCGCGGTGATCAGCGCACGGCCGATGCCGTGCTTCTGGTACGCCGGGTGGACGTGCAGTTCGGTGATGACGAAGGCGTCGTCCAGCCATCCGGCGTTCCCGTCGCGCCGCAGATACGGCTCGACGACCGTGGACCACCACTGCGTGCGGTCGTTGGGCATCCCGTAGACGAAGCCGACCAGCCGCCCCCGCGGTGTGGTGGCGCCCAGCGCCCGGACCCCGGGGGACGCGGCGTGCCGCAGCACGATGTGGCGGCGCACTTCCACCTCGTCGTCGGTCAGTCCGAAGGCGACGGCCTGTACGGCGAGCGCCTCGTCCACGCGGGCCGCGAGGTCCAGGGGACCGACCTGGGCTTCTTCCATGGTGACCGACCCTACTGGAGAGGTCGGCGGGATCGGGCGAACACCCGCGCGGACCATGGTCCGTTGAGGGGCCTGCGGAGCCTTCGGGACCACCCGGAGCCGTCCGAATAGTCCGAATAGTCCGGGAGCGTTCAGAACAGCACGCTCATGAACTCCCCGGCCTCGCGGAAGCCGACCCGGCGGTAGGCGGCGCGGGCGGCGGTGTTGTAGTCGTTGACGTAGAGGCTGGCGACCGGGGACACCTCGGTCAGCGCGTAACGCAGCACCGCCGCCATGCCGGTGACCGACAGGCCCCGGCCGCGGTACTCGGGCGCGACCCACACGCCCTGGATCTGGCACGCCCGCGGTGTGACGGCGCCGATCTCGGCCTTGAAGACCACCCGGCCGTCCTCGATGCGGGCGAAGGAGCGGCCGGCGCCGACCAGTTCGGCGACCCGGGCCTGGTAGACCAGCCCGCCGTCCCCGGCCAGCGGCGACACGCCGACCTCCTCGGTGAACATCGCCACGCAGGCGGGCATCACCACATCCGTCTCGTCCTTGCGGACGCGCCGCACGTACGGATCGGGCCGTATGCCCGCGGGCACGCGGTCGGCGACCATCAGCGGCTGGTGGCGGCGGACCTCGCGGGCCGGCCCCCAGTGCGGCTCCAGCCGGGCCCACAGCGCCGCGGTGGCCCCGGCCGGGCCGACGACGGACGAGCAGCGCCGCCCCTGGCGGCGTGCCCGCTCGGCGAAGGCGCGCACCGCCTCCCGCCCCGCGCAGACGGGGACGAGGTTGGCGCCCGCGTAGCACAGGGATTCCAGCCGCCCGCGCTGGTACCAGCCCCACATCTCGCCTCCCAGCCGCCACGGGTCCAGGCCGGAGACCCGGACACGGGAGGCCACGAAGGCGTTGCTGACCGGCTCGCGGTCGAGCACCGCGAGGGCGTCGTCGAGCTCGTGGGACCCGAGGACGCGGGTGGTGGTGGTCGTCAACACGTGGGATGCCTCACCGTGCGGCCGTGGTGGCTGGGGAGTGTCTTCCGACTTTACCCCCGGCCGCGGCGGGCGGCGCCGGCCGGTCGGTCAGCTGACGGAGACCTCCGGCTCACCGGAGATCACGCCGTCCTTCTCCATCTGCTCGGCGATCTTCATGGCCTCGTCGATGAGGGTCTCGACGATCTTGGACTCGGGGACGGTCTTGATGACCTCGCCCTTGACGAAGATCTGGCCCTTGCCGTTGCCGGAGGCGACCCCGAGGTCGGCCTCGCGGGCCTCGCCGGGCCCGTTGACGACGCAGCCCATGACGGCCACCCGCAGCGGGACCTCCATACCCGCCAGCCCGGCGGTGACCTCGTCGGCGAGCTTGTAGACGTCCACCTGGGCCCGGCCGCAGGAGGGGCAGGAGACGATCTCCAGCCGGCGCTGCCGCAGACCGAGGGACTCCAGGATCTGGATGCCGACCTTGATCTCCTCCACCGGCGGGGCCGACAGCGACACCCGGATGGTGTCGCCGATGCCCTCGCTCAGCAGGGCACCGAAGGCGACGGCCGACTTGATGGTGCCCTGGAAGGCCGGCCCGGCCTCGGTGACGCCCAGGTGGAGGGGGTAGTCGCACCGCTCGGCCAGCAGCCGGTAGGCACCCACCATCACCACCGGGTCGTTGTGCTTGACCGAGATCTTGATGTCGCGGAAACCGTGCTCCTCGAACAGCGAGCACTCCCACAGCGCGGACTCCACCAGCGCCTCGGGGGTGGCCTTGCCGTACTTGGCCAGCAGCCGCTTGTCCAGGGAGCCGGCGTTGACGCCGATGCGGATGGGCACCCCGGCGTCGGAGGCCGCCCTGGCGATCTCCTTGACCTTGTCGTCGAACTGCCGGATGTTGCCCGGGTTGACGCGCACCGCCGCGCAGCCGGCGTCGATGGCCGCGAAGACGTACTTGGGCTGGAAGTGGATGTCCGCGATCACCGGGATCTGGGACTTCTTCGCGATGACCGGCAGCGCCTCGGCGTCGTCCTGGGACGGGCAGGCCACGCGGACGATCTCGCACCCGGAGGCGGTCAGCTCGGCGATCTGCTGGAGCGTGGCGCCGATGTCGGCGGTGACGGTGGTGGTCATCGACTGCACGGAGACCGGGGCGTCGCCTCCGACGGCCACCGAGCCGACCTGGATCTTCCGGCTGGCCCGTCTGTCGGCCAGTTTGGTCGGTACGGACGGCATTCCGAGCGAAATGGCTGTCATTGTGGTGTGCAACCCCAAGCTGTGGTCCAGTGCCCCGTTCGGCGGCGGGCTCCGGCCTCCGAGATTACGGTACGCCCGGTGCCCGGGGCACACCGTGGTCCGCCGTGCGCGGTGCGCGGTGCGGGGCCCCGGGCGCCCCCGGGACCCCGCACACCGCCGCGTCAGCCGGTCAGGCGTACGGGGTTGACCACGTCCGCGATGAGCACCAGCAGCGTGAAGCAGACGAAGACGCCGGCCACCACGTACGCCACCGGCATCATCCTCGCCACGTCGAACGGGCCGGGGTCGGGGCGGCGCAGCACCCTGGCCAGGCCCCGGCGCAGAGACTCCCACAGGGCTCCCGCGATGTGGCCGCCGTCCAGCGGCAGCAGCGGCAGCATGTTGAACAGGAACAGGGAGAGGTTGAACAGGGCGAGGGTGAGGAGGGTGATCGCCACCCGCTGCTCCGCCGGGATCTCCAGGGCGAAGATCTCCCCGCTGACGCGGGCCGCGCCGACCACGCCCATCGGGGAGTCCGCTTCGCGCTCGGCGCCGGCGAAGGCCGCGTTCCACAGGCCGGGGATCTTCTCCGGCAGGCGGGTGAGCGCCTCGGCGCCGGCGACCATCATGTCGCCCATGCGGTCCACCGCCTGCGGGAAGGACTGCTCGACCACGCCGGTGGCCGGGGAGAACCCGAGGAAGCCGGTGGTGACGTACTCGCCCTCGACGTAGCCGCCGCGCCCGTCGGACTTGGCGACCTCGTTCCTCACCAGGTCCGCCCGGAGGACCTCGCGCCCGCCGTCGCGCTCGACGGTGATGGCGGCCGGTCCGATGGTGTCGCGGATGCGCCGCTGGAGGTCGTCCCACTCGGTGACCTCGGCCCCGTTGAAGGCGACGATGGTGTCGCCGGGCTTCAGGCCGGCGGCCTTGGCCGGGGAGTCGGGTGCGTCCTCCGGGCAGGTGTCGGTGCGCTCGGAGACTCTGACCACGCACTCGGAGACGGAGGAGACGGTGGTGGTCGTGGTGTTGATGCCGAAGATCATCAGCGTGCCGAGGAAGATCGCCACGGCCAGCACCAGGTTCATGAACGGGCCGGCGAACATCACGATCACGCGCTTCCAGGGCTTGCGCGTGTAGAACATCCGCTTCTCGTCGCCCGGCCGGAGCTCCTCGTAGGCCGCCGCGCGGGCGTCCTCGATCATCCCCCGGAAGGGAGAGGTGGAGCGCTGCCGGACGGCGCCGTCCTCGCCGGGCGGGAACATGCCGATCATGCGGATGTAGCCGCCCAGCGGAATCGCCTTGACGCCGTACTCGGTCTCGCCCCTCCTCCGCGACCACAGGGTGGGGCCGAAGCCGACCATGTACTGCGGCACGCGGACGCCGAACATCTTGGCGGTGGACAGGTGGCCCAGTTCGTGCCAGGCGATGGAGAACAGCAGGCCGACGACGAAGACGACTATGCCGAGGATGGTCATCACCGTCGTCATGCGCGTGCCTCCGCTGTCCGTCGTGTCATGTGTACCACCAGTTCGCGGGCGCGGGCGCGCGCCCAGGTCTCGGCGTCGAGCACCTCGTCCAGGGTCAGACCGCGCCCCTTGGGGGTGCCGTGCTCCTCGACCACCGCGGCGACGGTATCCACTATGCCGTTGAACGGCAGCCCGCCGGACAGGAACGCCTCGACGCACTCCTCGTTGGCGGCGTTGAACACCGCCGGCGCGGTGCCGCCCAGGGCCCCGACGTGGCAGGCCAGCGCCACGGACGGGAAGGCCTTCCCGTCCAGCGGGAAGAACTCCCAGCTCATCGCCCTGGACCAGTCGAAGACGGGGCCGGCGTCGGGCACCCGGTGCGGCCAGCCGATGCCGAGCGCGATGGGCAGCCGCATGTCGGGCGGGCCGCACTGGGCGATGGTGGAGCCGTCCTCGAACTCCACCATCGAGTGAATGTAGGACTGCGGGTGGACGACGACCTCGATGCGGTCGAAGGGGATGTCGTACAGCAGGTGCGCCTCGATGACCTCCAGGCCCTTGTTGACCAGGGTGGCGGAGTTGACCGTGATCACCGGGCCCATCGCCCAGGTGGGGTGGGCCAGGGCGTCCTCGGGGGTGACATGCTCCAGCTCCTCGCGGGTGCGCCCCCGGAAGGGGCCGCCGGAGGCGGTCACCAGCAGCTTGCGCACCTCGGCGCGGGTGCCGCTCATCAGCGCCTGGAACAGCGCGGAGTGCTCGGAGTCGACGGGGATGATCTGCCCCGGCCCGGCCAGCGCCCTCACCAGCGGACCACCGACGATCAGGGACTCCTTGTTGGCCAGGGCCAGACTGCGGCCCGCCTCCAGGGCGGCCAGGGTGGGGCGCAGGCCGATGGAGCCGGTGATCCCGTTGAGGACGGTGTGGCACTCGGAGGCGGCCAGTTCGGTGGCCGCCTCCGGCCCGGCCAGCACCTCGGGCAGCGGCTCGGCGGAGCCGTAGCGGGCGCGCAGCGCCTCGCGCAGCTCGCCGGCCCGGCCCGGATCGGAGACCGCGACGGCGCGGACCCTCAGCCGGTGGGCCTGCTCGGCCAGCAGCTCCACCCGGCCGCCCGCGGCGGACAGCGCGGTCACCCGGAAGCGGTCGGGGTTGGCCAGCACCACGTCGACGGCCTGGGTGCCGATCGATCCGGTGGAGCCCAGGATCACGATGTCGCGCGGGCCGTCCCCGGCGGGGGTGTCGGCCGGGTGGCGCAGACGCGGGTCTGCGAGAGGAGCGGGACTGTCGGTCATCCCCCCATTGTGTCCGGTCCGCGAGACGGCCCGGACACCGCGTCGCGACGCCCCGCCCCGCGCCACCCGGCCGGTGCCCGGGCGCAGGAACAGCAGTCCGAGGCCGGTGACGGCGGCGACGAGGACCATTACGCCCAGCCCGTGGAGGGCGAGGTCGTCCAGCGGCGCGGGGGCGGCCGTGTCCACCACGTCCATGGCGTCGAGTTGGGGGCGGGTTTCCCCCGCGGGGGTTTCCGCCCCCCACTCTCCCCTCGCCCCACCCCCGTTCCGGGCCCCCG
>NZ_JBXUOY010000220.1:0-8905 GCF_057196705.1 Streptomyces sp. ATLC9
GCCCCGGGGCGCCCGTCCCCACCCGGACGTCCCGGGCCCGGCCGCTGAAGCCGTCGGCGGCGGGGACGGCGACGAGGCCTGCCGGACGGCTCGCGAGAGGCCGCCCGGCAGACCGATCATGGCACGAATCCGCCGGTCAGCGGCCGATCATCCGGCTTTCCGGCGGCCCCGGGTAGCTCGGCCGCAGACCGCCGGTGTCCACGACGATCCGGCGTACGACGACCGTCGGATCGACCATCCACAGCTTCAGGACGTGGACGCCCGGCCGTGTGCCGGGTGACGGTGCGGTTGACGTTGTCGGAGGTGTTCCTCGCCCACCGCCTGTTCATGTGGGTGTCGTCGGTGCCGGTGGCGGCGGTGACGTTCACCGTCCGCGGTTCGGCGTGGTCGATCGAGACGGCGTACCGCAGCCCCCGAGGATGGACCGCATCAGGTCGATGCCGTCGCCGTCGGGCAGGCTGACGTCGCCGTTGCCGCGCATGCCGAGGGTGACCGCCCCCTCGAAGCCCCCCTCGGCCATGCGGCGGACGCCGTCGGCCCAGTACGCCCCGACCGCCTGCCGGTTGCGGCGGAAGCTCCACTCGCCGGTGCCGCCGTAGGGGTCGCTGCCGGGCTCGGTGATGTTGCCCTGGGCGTCGCGTTTCGCGGGGTTGACGTCCTCTCCCGCCTGGAGGCGGGAGATTCCCTCCCTGGCGCCCGTCGAGACGGCTCGCCTTGAGTATGCCCGATGCGCCGGCCCCGTTCCGCACCACGGCGGGGCGGCCCGTGCGGGCTCAGCCCGGCCAGGTGCCCGTGATCTTGCGGACGGCGACGGCACCGCCGCGGTCCACCGCCGCCCTGACCACCGAGAAGATCACGCCCTGGATCGCGGCCGCCAGCAGGATCTCGCCCAGCTTGCGGTCCTCGTCCCCGGGATCGGGCGCGTCGTCCTCGTCGCTGACCACCTTCCACGCCTTCTTGAAGGCGGTGCTCGCGACCAGGCCGCCCAGGGTGCCGAGCGCGAACCCGACGGGCCTGTACACCAGCTTCTGCTTCCTCTTCTTCATGACCGGTTCTCTCCTACCGGGTCCGCGGGACTGTTCCGGGCGCTCCCGTCACGGGCCGCCCGGGTCCTGTCACGGCTTCCCCGTACGCGTCGCGCCATACCGCGTGTGCGCCGGTCAGCGGGTCACCACATGCCGCTCGTCCGGGACGCAGTGGGTCATCGTCAGACCCTCGACGTCCCGCGGCGGGTTCTTGCCGAGGTTCGCCAGACGCTCGCGGTCCTCGTCGGTGAGCCGCTGGTCCGGCAGTGGTTCCAGGTTCGCCACGTCCTGCGGGGAGATGCCGAGCCCCTCGCCCACCCGCAGTCCGAGGTCGTTCTCCGCGAGCAGCAGGTGCCACACCATCCGTTCCTGGATGTGCCTGGGGCACTGCTTGAACTGGTCGGTGAAGTTGGCGACCAGATCGTCGCGCTCCCAGTCCTCCATCAGCAGGTAGCGCTGCCCGGCCTGCAGGTAGTCGTTGGTCCGCGGGATACGGCTACGGGTCAGCCTGCCGCGGAGCTCCGGCCCCTGTTCGCCGTAGCCCGGTCCCTCCGCCTCGGCGAGCCCGCCCAGGGTGGACGGCTCGTAGTTGACGTGCCGGTTCTCGCCCCGGGGATCGACCTCGTAGGCCATGGGGCCGCCGTTCTGGTTGGTGTGGACCGGGGCCTTGGCCCGGTTCACCGGCAGCTGGAGGTAGTTGGGGCCCACCCGGTAGCGCTGGGTGTCGCTGTAGGAGAAGGTGCGGCCGACCAGCATCTTGTCGTCGGAGAAGTCCAGGCCGTCGACCAGCACACCGGTGCCGAAGGCGATCTGCTCGTTCTGGGTGAAGAAGTCGTCCGGCATCCGGTTCAGGACCATGCGGCCCACCGGCTTGGGCGGGAACTCCTGCTCCGGCCAGGTCTTGGTGTCGTCCAGCGGGTCGAAGTCCAGCTCCGGGTGCTCGTGGTCCTCCATCATCTGCACCAGGAGTTCCCACTCGGGGTAGTCGCCCCGCTCGACGGCCTCGTACAGATCCTTGGTGGCGTGGCCGAGGCTGTCGGCCTGGACGTTCGCGGCGTCCTCCTCGGTCATGGAGCGCACGCCCTGTTTGGGCATCCAGTGGTACTTGACCAGCATGGTGCGGCCTTCGGAGTTCTCCCACTTGTAGGTGTTGACCCCGAAGCCCTGCATGTGCCGGTAGTCGGCGGGGATGCCGCGCGGACTGAAGAGGTTGACCAGCATGTGCATGGACTCGGGCGTCTGCGACATGAAGTCGAAGATCCGCTCGGGCCGCTGTTCGAAGGTGACCGGGTCGGGCTTGAGGGCGTGGATGACGTCGGGGAACTTGATGGCGTCCCGGATGAAGAAGACACCCAGGTTGTTGCCGACGAGGTCCCAGTTGCCCTCCTCGGTGTAGAACTTCACCGCGAAGCCGCGGGGGTCGCGGGCGGTCTCGGCGGAGTCGCGCCCGCCGATGACCGTGGAGAAGCGCACGGCCACGTCGGTGCGCTTCCCCCGCTCCTGGAACAGCTTGGCACGGGTGTACTGCGCGATGGGCTCGTCACCCCAGGAGCCGTACGCCTCGAAGTAACCGAAGGCCGTCACGCCGCGCGCGTGCACCACCCGCTCGGGGATGCGCTCGCGGTCGAAGTGGCTGATCTTTTCGAGGAAGTGGTAGTTCTCCAGCGTGGCGGGACCCCGGGCGCCGACCGTGCGCTGGTTCTGGTTGTCGTGGATCGGGTGGCCCTGCCGGTTCGTGAGCACCGGCCGGTCGTCGCGCTGCCTGGCTGTCTCGGTCACGTACGGGTCTCCTTCGAACGAGGGTTCGCGCGGCGGAGGCGTCCGGAAGCCGCCGCGCGTGTGCCTGTACCCCGATCTGCCCCATTCGTACCTTCACGTCGGCCATCGGTGCGCCGTGGGGAGAGCCGCACAGCGGACGCGCCGGGGCCCGAGGTCAGCGCTCCAGGTCGCCGCGCATGGCGACGAACAGCTCCCCGGCCTCGTCGAGGGGCTGTCGGGGAACAGCGCCACCGCGGCGGTGCTCTCGTCCGCCCGGCCGCGGATCACCTGGCCGTTCTCGGCGAGGGAGGCGAGCAGGCACTCCACCGAGCCGCCCAGCGGCCCGGGGTCGGCCACCGGCTGTGCCTCGGACTGCCCCGGCTCCGGGTCCCACTCGATGTACTCCAACGTGCCGCGGAAGAGGTGCTCACGGCGTTTGCCCGTGTCCTCGGGGACGTTGTCGACGCCCTCGAAGAGGATCGGGTCGCCGCCGTCCGGGGCGGCGAAGTGGCTGACGACCAGCCGCATGCCGTCCCGCGTCTCCCCCGGGTCGACCGGTACGTCCCCGGCGGCGCCCTCCCCGGTGTGCCTGCGCGGGCCCCCGCCTCCGCCGCGTCCACCAGGGACCGCTCACCACCCGGCGCGGGCGGTCGCGACGCGTCCGGAGAGGCGGTCGCCGACGCTCCCGGGACAGCGGGCGGCGAGGCGGCTTCCGCCGGCGGGTCCTCCGGCTGGCAGGCCGTCAGCGCCGCCACGGCGACCGCCGCGGTGACCGCCGTCCGGACCGGTCCCGCCCGCGATGTCCGAAACACAGTGGTGTACCCACTGTTCAAGGCCGTCCCTCCGACGGCCGCGACCAGTGGACGCGCAGGTGGGCGGGCCCGGTTCCCGCGTCCCGGCCGCTGCCCGCAGGAGAGGGGAGGCACCCGTGAGGCTGGCCGGACTTCCGCTGTCCCCGCCGGCCGATCCGGGGTACGCATGACAGGGGGACCGCAGAGCGGACGGCCGCTCCCCCCAGTGGAGAGGAGGTGCCCCGTGCCCGCCGAGACGGACACCGGCCGGGAGTACGGCGCCCGGCCCGGCCCCTCCTGCCCCGAGCCGCCCGAAGAGGCGGAGGACGGCCGGTGCACGTGGATCGTCGGCGACTGCTGGCTGTGGTGTCTGCGCAGCGGCACGGCGGTCACCTGGCTGGGACCGGTGCTCTCCTGGGGCACCCACGCACCGCTGTACGCCTGCGAGGACTGCATCAGCCTGCTGGAGAAGCAGGTGGAGAGCCCCACCCCCGCCGGACCGGGACCCGTCTGCTGGCTGTGGTGCGGGCGGGGCGAGGTGCCGCTGACCCCTCTCGCGGAGGTCGGGCACCGCGGGAGGACGACCGTGTTCTCCGCGTGCGAGGACTGCGTCGCCCGGCTCAAGCAACGAGTGCTGGCCGCGGCGATGGTCAAGGACGCGGCCAAGCGCTGAGCCCCGCCCGTGCGGGCGGGGCCCGGTTCAGGCCACGGTCCTGCGCACCGCTTCGGCCACGACGGCGCTCAGGTCACCGCCCGTCTCCTCGAAGACAGCGCGCTGGACGGCGGCCCCGTTGCCGCGCCGGAAGAGGCCCTCGACCCCCTCCTTGGCCAGGGGCAGGTCACCGGCCTCCGACAGGGCCGGGGTGGTGTGGTCCAGCAGGGCCCCGACGACGTTCTCCGCGGGGGCGGGCTCGAAGGTCACCGGGTGCACCAGCTGCCCGGAGAGCCCGGAGCGGCCCGCCCGCCAGGCCGCCAGGCGCAGCAGACCGACATCCACCGGCGCGGGCGGTCCGCCCGCGCGCCACTGCCGGGCCGCGGTCTCCACCAGCGCGCGGACCAGCGCCGCGAGCAGCACCGTGTCGCGCGCGTCGAGGCACACATCGGCGACCCGCACCTCGACCGTGGGGTAGTTCCGCGCCAGCCGGGCGTCGAAGTAGATCATCCCCTCGTCCAGCAGCGCCCCCGTCCGGATCATCGAGCGCACCCGCTCGCGGTAGTTCCCGGCCGAGCCGAAGACCTCCACCGGCCCCGCCGACGGCCAACGGCCCCACACCCGGTTGCGGTAGCTGGCGTATCCGCTGTCCTCCCCCTGCCAGAAGGGGGAGTTGGCGCTCATCGCCAGCAGCGGGGCCAGCCACGGCCGGATCCGGTCCAGGACGGCGACCCCCTCCTCGTCGGATTCCACTCCCACATGGACGTGGAGCCCGCAGGTGAGCTGCTCCTGAGCGGTCAGCCCGTACTCGTTCACCATCCGCAGATAGCGCTCGCCGGGACTGAGCGAGGGGTCGACCGACCGCGGCGAGGTGGCCAGCGCCGCGACCTCCGCTCCGACCGCACGCGCCCGCTGCGACGCCGCGCCACGCCACCGGCGCACCTCCACGGCCAGATCCACCATCTGCGTACGCGGACGGGTCCCGGTCTCCAGCTGCTCCTCCTGGAGCTCCTTCTCCAGCTCCTCGTTCTCGCCCGCGGAGGCCAGTACGGCCCCCGAGACGGCCCGCGGCTCACCACCGTCCGCGCTCACCAGGAGCAGTTCTTCCTCGACACCGACGCTTCTCATCGCCACAGCCTCCTCAGGCGGTCGTCCGGTCCAGCGACTTCCCCGACCGGGCGCGAGTACGCGCCATGGTTCGGCCACACGAACAGGCGAGGCGAAAGGGCGAGGCGACCGGGTCATGAAAGGACCTGACAGGGGAAGTCGTTTCCGGGGGTGGGCGGCTGAACAGACATGACGTGCTCTTCCTCGTCTGTTCCGATCACGTGCCGACGTGAATCGACCATCAGGAAGGGTCATTCCCACATGCCCGCACACCACCCGCACAACGGTTGTATGGAAGGGGGCGGCGGTGCCGTGACGTCGGTCGCACCCGGAAGTGGATGAGGGGCCGCTCTCAGAAGGTGTCGCGCAGTCCGAGCAGCGCCCTCTCGGTCTCCTGGACCGGCAGGGCCTGGGTGACCATGCGGTCGAGGGCCTCCAGATAGGTGGTGACCTCGGGACGTTCGTCGATGTAGACGGCGCCGGTCAGGCTCTCGGTGTAGACGATGTCCGGCAGCTCCGGATAGCTGAATCGGAAGAGCTGGAAGGGGCCGAACATCCCCGGGTGGGGCCCCGCGCTGAAGGGCATGATCTGCAGGCTGATCTCGGGCCTGGCGCAGACCTCGACCAGCCGGTCGACCTGCGCCCTCATGACGTCGGCGCCGCCGACCGGTCTGCGCAGCACCTGCTCGTCCAGCACCACCCACAGGCGCGGCGCGTCGGGCTTGGCCAGGAGCTGCTGCCGCCCCATGCGCAGCGCGACCCGCCGGTCGAGTTCCTCCTCGTCCGCCCGGGGGAAGCCGGTGCGCAGCAGGGCGCGGGCGTACTCCTCGGTCTGGAGCAGGCCCGGAACACAGTGGGGCTCATAGGAGCGGATGAGGTCGGCCTCGCTCTCCAGGCTGACGTAGAGGCTGAACCAGTCCGGCAGGACGCTTCGGAAGCGGTGCCACCAGCCCGGTTTGTTGGCCTTCTCCACCAGCGCGAGGAAGGCGTCGGCCTCTTCCGTCCCGACGCCGTAGCTCTCCAGCAGCGCCTTGACGTACAGCGGACGCAGGCCGACCTCGGCCTTCTCCATGCGGCGGACCGTGGACGTGGTGACGCTCAGGACCCGGGCGGCTTCCTCGAAGGATTTCCCGGCGCGTTCGCGCAGGTCACGCAGGCGCAGCCCCAGGACGATCTGTCCCACGGTCGGCGCCGACCGGGACTCGCCCATGGTCTCTCCCTTCCCGCTCGCGCCTCACGGCGGAGCAGTGTGCCACGGCCTCGGCAGCGCAGCCAGGCTGTCATTCAAATCTTGCAATTTGCAGAACTCTTCTTGCCTTTTGCGGACACCAATGAGCATAGTAGCCGGGTGATCCAGTTCACGGCGCGGTCACACCGGCGTCGAACCGTCCCGGTACACGGGCCCTCCCATCCCTCCCGCGGGCCCCGTGCCCTCGCCGTCCCTCCCCACCGTGACGCACTGGACACGGTGACCGGTCAGCGGGCGTTGCCGGGTGCCGGCCCCTCGTACGGGCCGGGCACCGCACACGGCGCGCCGGCTCCGACGCCCACCGGCGTACGAGGCGTACGAAAGGCGAGCCACTGATGGCTCTTCTCCCCCACTCAGCGCACACGGCACCCATGCTGCCGGCCGTCCGCCCCCAGCGATCGCGACAACGGGCGGAGTTCGAAGTGCCCGCCCAGCGCTCCTCGGTGTGCGTGGCCCGGCACCTGCTCGCGGAGTGGCTGCTCCGCTGGCGCTGTCCGCACAGTGTGGTCGACACGGCACAGCTGGTCGTGTCCGAGTTCGTCACCAACGCCGTGGTCCACACCGTCAGCGACAGAATCTCCTGCGTTCTCCAGCACGGCGACCGGCGGCTGCGCATAGAGGTGCGCGACCAGGGCACCGGCGCGCCCGGACTCGCGGCCCGGTCGGCGGACGTCGAGGCGACCAGCGGGCGCGGGCTCCAGCTCGTCGACGCCCTCGCCCACTCCTGGGGGGACATACCCGCCGGCCAGTCGCGGGGTCGGGTCGTGTGGGCGGAACTGAGGCTCGACGACACCTGACGAGCCCCTCCGCCGCGCGCCACCACGCGTCACTCCGCGGTCGGCACGTCCGGAGGCGTGCCGTGCCAGACCGTGGTGACGTTGCAGAACTCCCGGATGCCGTGCCCCGACAGCTCCCGGCCGTAGCCGGAGCGCTTGATCCCGCCGAAGGGCATCGCCGGGTGCGATGCGGTCATGCCGTTGAAGTAGACGCCGCCCGCCCGCAGGTCGCGCACACAGCGGTCCTGCTCCTCCCGGTCGCGTGTCCAGACGTTGGAGCTCAGGCCGAAGGGGGTGTCGTTGGCCATCGCGATCGCCTCCTCCAGGTCCGCCGCCCGGTAGAGGGTCGCCACCGGGCCGAAGGTCTCCTCGCGGTGGACGCGCATCCCGGGCGTGACGTCCGCGAGGACGGTGGGCTCGTAGAACCAGCCGGCCGGGTGGGCCGCGGGCCGCCGTCCGCCGCACAGCACGGCGGCGCCGCGCTCGCGGGCGTCCTCCACCAGCTCCTCCAGATCGGCCCGGCCCTTCTCGCTGGCCAGCGGCCCGACCTGGGTGGACGCGTCCATCGGGTCGCCCACCTTCAGTGCCCCCATGCCGTCCACGAACAGCCGGGCGAACTCCTCGTACACGTCCTGGTGCACGATGAAGCGCTTGGCCGCGATGCAGGACTGGCCGTTGTTCTGGGTCCGCGCGGTCACCGCCACCTCGGCGGCCTTCGCCACGTCCGCCGAGGGCAGGACGAGATACGGGTCACTGCCGCCCAGCTCCAGGACGGTCTTCTTGATCTCGTCTCCGGCGACCGAGGCCACCGAGCGCCCGGCGGGTTCGCTGCCGGTGAGCGTCGCGGCGGCCACACGGTCGTCGCGCAGGACGCCCTCCACCGCTCCGGAGCCGATCAGCAGGGTCTGGAAGCAGCCCTGCGGGTAACCCGCGCGGCGGAAGAGGTCCTCCAGGTACAGCGCGGTCCGCGGCACGTTCGAGGCGTGCTTGAGCAGACCGGTGTTGCCCGCCATCAAGGCGGGGGCCGCGAAGCGGATCACCTGCCACAGCGGGAAGTTCCAGGGCATCACCGCCAGGACCGGGCCCAGCGGGCGGTGGCGCACGTACGCGGTGCTGCCGCCGCTGTCCTCCACGTCCGCAGGCGAGGGGTGCTCGTCGGCCAGCAGTTCCTCGGCGTGGTCGGCGTACCAGCGCATCGCCTTCACACATTTGGCGGCCTCGGCGCGGGCCGCGGTGACGGGCTTGCCCATCTCGGTGGTCAGGGTGCGGGCGATGTGGTCCTGGTCCTTCTCCAACAGGTCGGCCGCCCGGTGCAGCAGTGCGGCACGCTCGGCGAAGCCGGTGGTGCGGTACTCCTCGAAGGCGGCGCGGGCGCGCTCCAGCCGCTCCTCGATCTCCTCCGCGCCCAGGGCCTCGAAGGTCTGCAGGGTCTCGCCGGTGGCCGGGTCGGTGGTCGAGATGGGCATGGGTCCCTCCCGGGAGTGGGGAGCGGGGGGGGGGGCGCCGGCGCCGCGGGGGGGGGGGGGGGCGGGGCGCCCCGCGGGGCG
>NZ_JBXUOY010000221.1:0-8860 GCF_057196705.1 Streptomyces sp. ATLC9
GCAAAGGTGACCGCGGCGGGTGACCAGCACAGGTAGAAGGCGAGTTCGCCGGTGGTGCGGTTGCGGCGGATGAGCAGGTGGCGGTGGCCGTCAGTGCCGATGTGGGTCCAGACCCAGTCGTAGTAGCGCTCGCCCTTCGCACCACGGCCGGCGCTCTGCCGCTGCCAGGCGGTGGCGGGCAGCCGTTTGGCGACGGTGTCGGCCCTGTTCTCCCGAAGCTACGGCGAAGTGACAAGTAGCTCTCTGTAATCAGAGTGACGCTCGGTCAGGGAGAGCAAGGCGGGGCCCGGGGAGTTCGCCGGCCGCCTGGAGGGCGGCGAAGTCGGCGTGGGCTGCCTCGACGGCTTCGGGGTATGCCTCGCGCTTGGCGTGTTCGGCGAGCGCCCGGTAGATGCTGGCCACCGAGGGGTTCTGTCCCTTGCGCTTGCCGGTGGGGATGAACAGGTCGGGCTGGATCTGCTCGACGGACTCGCCGAGCGCCCGGCGCCGGAGCACGGTGTGGAGCATGTCGTCGGTGATGACCGGGGGCCGGCCGCCGTGCTTGCCCTTGCGGGCCGCGGTGTCGAGCCCCTCCAGGGTCGAATCGCGGATGTTCTCCCGCTCGGTCTCCGCCATCGCGGCGAAGAACGCGAACAGCAGCTTGCCGGGGCCGGTGGGGTCGTAGATGCCGGGCAGGGGTCCGGCGAGCATCTCCAGGACCAGGCCGTGGGCGGTGAGGTGGTCGGCGAGCGCGGTGAGTTCGGCGGCGTCGCGGCCGAGGCGCTTCATCTCGTACACGGTGAAGATGACTCGGCAGTGCGGGGCGTGCGCCTTGACCTCCCGCGCGGTCCGCAGCGCTTCCTCGAACTTGGGCCGTACGCGGACGCGGGTGCTGATCTTCTCGCTGAAGATCTTGTCCCTCGGGATGCCGTGCTTGCTGAGCGCGTCGAGCTGGGAGTCGAGTTCCTGCCCGAGGGTCGAGCAGCGGGCGTAGCCGATGCGGATGTCCGCGCTCGGCAGGTCCGGGTCGATCGGCGCCGGCGGCGGGGTGCCCGGCCGCCACGGCCGGCCCGGGCCGCGGTCGGCCGGGGTCGGCACCCGTAGCGCCTTCTTCAGCCGGGGCACCAGGGTGAAGCGGCGGGTGTGGTAGGCGGAGGCGACCGCGCCGCCGCGTGAGCGGCACGGTGAGCCGGGCTGCGCGTCACACTTCGGACAGGCGTGCTGTTCGACGTCGTCGGCGTCCGACCGGTCGGTTGGCGAGGGCTGCTGAAGGTCCGTCATGGGCCCGAATTTTCGCACAATGCAAGTCTCATAAGGGGGCCATCCCCTCTTTTGAGTGAGAACGGGTTCCGAGAACCGATCGGGTGCCGAACGGGGTCCGGCGGCCGATTGTTGATCTTGCTCGCGCAAAGGATCGTTTATGAGAGTTCGTGTTGCGTCGCTCTTGCTGGCGAGCTTCGGCGACTGAGGTGCTTGATACTCAGCGAGGTGGGGTTACCAAACCCGTCTCATAGGCGGTGATGACAAGTTGGACTCGGTCGCGGGCTTCGAGTTTGGTGAGTAGCCGCGCTACGTGTGCCTTCGCCGTGGCCGCGCTGATGTAGAGGTGGGTGGCGATCTCGCTGTTGGACATGCCGCGTCCGACGAGGGTCAGTACCTCGCGCTCCCGCTCGGTGATGTTCCCGACCGGTCGTGGATGCAGAGCTGGTTCGGGGCGGGCGGCGAACTCTGCGATGAGGCGGCGCGTGACGCTTGGGGCGATCAGGGCGTCTCCGGCGGCGACAACGCGGATCGCCCCGAGGATGTCGTCCAGTGCCATGTCCTTGACGAGGAATCCGCTCGCACCCGCTCGGAGCGCGCCGTAGATGTACTCGTCGTCGTCGAACGTGGTGAGGATAAGGACGCGCGTCGCTCCAGCGGCTGCTGTGATCAGCCCGGTGGCCTCGATGCCGTCCATGCCTGGCATGCGGATGTCCATCACTGCCACGTCGGGCCCGGTGTCCCGGACCAGTTGGACCGCTTCGGCGCCGGTTCCGGCTTCTCCCACGACGTCGATGTCGGGGGCGTCGGCCATCAGGACGCGCAGACCGCTGCGGACCAGTGGCTGGTCGTCGGCGAGCACGACGCGGACCGTCATGAGATGTGCACTCCTTCGGGGAGGGGGAGCCGGGCTGCCACACGAAAGCCGCCCTCGGGTAGCGGCCCGGCGGTGAACTGGCCGCGCAGCAGGGTGACGCGTTCCCGCATTCCGGTGATGCCGTATCCGGTGCCGGAGGCGGGGCCGCCGCGGCCGTCGTCGGCGACCTCGATGGTCAGTTCGCCGTCTTGGTAGCCGATGGTGACGCGGCAGTCGGGGGTGTCCGCGTGGCGTACGACGTTGGTGAGGGCCTCCTGGACGATCCGGAAGGCGGCCAGGTCGATATCGGGCGGTAGGGGCCGTCGTTCTCCGAGCCATTGCACGTCAGCATGGACGCCCGCGTCCTTCGTTGACGCGGTCAGCCGTTCCAGGTCGGCCAGTCCCGGGGCAGGCTCGCGCGGCGGGGCCTCCGCCCCGGTGCCCGGTTCGGTGCGGCGCAGTGCACCCAGGGTGCGCCGCAGCCCGGCGAGGGTTTCCCTGCTGGTGTCTTCGATGGTGGCCAGCGCATTGCGGGCCTCGTCCGGCTGTGTGTCGATGACCCGGCGGCCCACGCCTGCCTGGATGGCGATGACGCCGATGCTGTGCGCGATCATGTCGTGCAGCTCACGGGCGATCCGGAGCCGCTCGGCTGCGACGGCCTGGGCGGCGGTCTGCGAGCGCAGTGCCGCGGCGTGCTCGCGGCGTTCGCGAACCGAATGGCCGGTCATCCAGGCGGCGGCAAGGGCCAGGACGAGGACCACGACCGTGCGGGCGAAGCCGTCCGTCCCGGTCCCAAGACGTGCGGCGAAGGCGACCTGTACGCCGAGCGTCGTGACGGCAGCGGTGACCGCGATGAGGCGAGGCCGTGTGGCCACGACGTATCCGGCGGCGAGATCGTTCGCCAGAACCAGCAGATACACGACCTGCCAGAACGGCGTCGTCGTCGCCGTGACATACGTACCCAGAAGCATCAGTGCCAGGGCCGGCAGCGGACGACGGCGCAGCAGTCCGAGAGGCAGGACCGTGACCGCGGCCGCCGACACGAAGGGCAAGCCGGGGGAGTCGAAAGGCGTGCCGCGTGCCGCGAAGAACAGCACGAACGGGTAGGCGATCGCCTCACACCAGGCCAGAGCCGCCCGCGCGGCCGGCCGCAGGTGCCAGGACAGCAGGGGACGCGGCTTGGCGGACATGGGGCGATCGTAATCGCCTGACCAGCGGCGGAACATTGGCCCGTGGGCGTACGCCCACGGGATACAAGCCCTCCCGCCAGTGCAGCCGACGGGCCGATGCCGGACGGGCACTCTCCCCGGCACCGTTGGCCGGGTGATCGAAGTCAACGAACTGACCAAGCGATACGGCAAGGCCACTGCCGTCAACGGCCTGACCTTCACCGTGCGCCCCGGCCACGTCACCGGGTTCCTCGGCCCCAACGGTGCAGGAAAAAGCACCACACTGCGGATGCTCCTCGGCCTGACCGAACCCACCAGCGGCACCGCCACCATCGACGGTCACCCGTTCCGGGACCATCCGCGCGGCCTGCGCCACGCCGGTGCCCTGCTCGACGCCCATGACGTCCACGGCGGTCGCAGCGCAGTGGCCTATCTGTCCGCCCTGGCCCGCAGCAACGGTATTCCGCGGCGCCGGGTGGACGAGGTCCTTGAGGAGGTAGGACTGGCTCCTGCGGCCCGGCGCCGCATCGGCGGGTTCTCCCTGGGCATGAAACAGCGGCTCGGCATCGCCACGGCTCTGCTCGGCGACCCTCCGGTGCTGCTGTTCGACGAGCCGGTCAACGGCCTGGACCCGGAGGGCGTGCGATGGGTGCGCGGCCTGTTCAGGCGGCTGGCCGCCGAGGGGCGCACGGTGTTCGTCTCCAGCCACCTGATGAGCGAGATGCAGAACACCGCCGAGCACCTGATCGTCATCGGCCGGGGCGAGCTGATCGCCGACGAGAGCGTGGCGGAGTTCACGGCCCGCGGCACCCGCCAGAGCGTGACCGTGCGGACGCCCGATCCCACCGCGCTGGCAGCCGTGCTCGAAGCCGAGGGTGCTTCGGTACAGCCGGACGACTCGGTCGCCGACGCAGAGGAGTGGCTCACCGTGAGCGGCCTGAGCGCGGCCCGCATCGGGGAACTCGCCTCCCACCACCGCCTCGTGCTCCTTGAGCTGGCCACCCGCACCTCCTCACTGGAGGAGGCGTTCATGGAACTCACCGCCGACAGCGTCGAATACCTCGCAGGAGAATCCCGATGACCTCGACCACCACACAGCACACGGGAATCTCGACCGCCGTGCGCGCCGCCGAGCCCGGCGCCCGCTTCCGGGACCTCCTCGCCGCCGAGTGGATCAAGCTCTGGTCACTGCGGTCCATTTCCTGGGCATTCGGGGCCAGCGCGCTGGTCATCATCGCCATCAACATCAGCGCGGCCGTCGCGGACTACAACAACTGGCCGACCTACAACGAAGGGATCCGGGCCCTCTTCGTTCCGATCTGGGCCATGCGGGACGCCTTCACCATCGGCGCCTGCATGGTCCTGATACTCGCCACCGGCAGCATCGGCGCCCTCACGATCGTCGGCGAGTACAGCACCGGACAGATCCGCACGACTTTTGCGGCAGTACCGGCCCGCCGATCGGTCGTAGCGGCCAAGATGGCCGTCGTGACGGCAGTCATGCTCGTCTACGGCACGGTCGTCGCGGGAACCTCTTTCGGCGTGACACAGGCCATCCTGTCCGGTCGGGACATCGGCCTGTCCCTCGACTACCCCGGCGCGCTCCGCGCCGTCGCGGCATCCGCGCTGCTCGCTCCGGTGTGCGCGCTCGTCGGCATGGGACTCGGCGCCCTCATCCGGCACACCGCAGCCACCCTCGTGACGTTCACCGGAATCCTTCTGCTGCTGCCGTTCCTCCTCAACGACCGCCACCGCTGGTCGTCCGCCATCCTTCACGCGCTGCCCCGCAGTGCGTGGGAACGACTGGTGCAGATGGGCGACCCCTTCGGATCGGCCACCTACCCGGCGACCATCAGCGGGTCGTGGATCGTCTACGCGGCTTGGCCCCTCGCCGCAGCAGTCGTCGCTGTGGTCGCCGTCCGCCGGCACGATCTGTGAGCCCGCAGGGCCTGGCTGTCAAAGATGCACACCGGGCCGCTGCAGCAGGCTCTCGGTCCGTACTCGCCGGGTGCCAGGCGGGAGTGTGACGGCTCCGCCCCGCACTCAGGCTTCCGGCCTGGTCGTGCCACGCGGTGCCGGTTGAGGGGTCTGCGAGTCGGACGCCCTACGGGGGCCGGGCACCATGGACGCCGCGGCGACGAGGGCGAGGTGTGAGTTCATGTCCAGCTCGAAGCGGCCGTAGGGGTTCACGTGGGTCCAGAACAGCGGGGACAATGCCCGCCGATCGGCATCGGTGAGCCGCTTCTGCCACTTCTCCTCGCTCAGGATTTCCTGGAGGAGCAGCGTGTTGACGTGCACCAACGCCGACTGGAGCAGGTGCAGGGCGAGCATGGACACCTCCTGGGACTCCTTGTCTGAGCCGGTCAGGTCGCCGTCCTTGCCGTAGAACAGGTCATGGTTGGCGGAGTTCCAGTTCTCCACGACCTGGAGCCCGTCGTTGATCTCGCGCCGAAGGTCCGCGTCGGCGAGGTAGTCGCAGATGAACGCCGTACGTACCGCGCGTCCCAGTTCCTCAATCGCCCGGTACGTCGGGTGCTTGGGCCCGCCGCGGGTGAAGCGGCGCAGGACCTGCTCGGCCTCGGCGGTGCCCAGGCGCAGGGCGGTGGTGTACTTCACGATCTGGTCGTACTGCTGGCGGATCAGGTCCCAGTCGATCGTTTTGGTCGACAGGACCGGCGCCAGGTTCGGCCACTTCTCGTCCTCCCCGGCCGCCGGCCGGTACAGCCGCGCGGAGCCGACGTTCTTCAGCCTGGGCAGCAGGTTGAAGCCGAGCATGTGGGCGAAGGCGAACCCGACGATGGAGGCGCCGTGCGTGTCGGTGTACTGCCGGTCGATCTCCACGTCCGTGCAGTGCCGCAGCACGCCCTCGATCATCGCCGCGACCTCGGAGGCCGAGCAGGACTTGAGCTGGCTGTAGACGCACAGCGACTTCTTCTCGACGTGCCAGTAGATCATCACGCCGGGCCCGCGGTACCGCTGGTGCCACTCGGTCATGAAGTTCGAGCTCCAGGAGCCGAACTTCTTGGAGTCGCTCGCGCAGGCGGTGCCCTCGCCCCACCACGCCTGATCGCGGGCGGCGAAGGTGGCGTTGACCAGCCGCACCAGCGCCGCGCGCATGTTGGTCCGGTTGACGAACAGGTGCCGTACGCGGCGCAGGACGGCCTCGCTCTCGCCGTGCTTGCCGGTGACCGCGACACGCTTGATGCCCATGTTCGTCCCGAGCGCGAACAGCACCAACAGCAGCCGGCGTCGCAGCACCGCCTTCGGGACCGCCTCCCTGGTGGCGACCGAGGTGAACTCGCCGGTGAAGCCGGTGGCGAACTCGGCCTCCTTGAGGATGTCGATCAGGTCGATGGTGCCCCAGCGGCGTTCGATCTCCGCCTTCAGCGCGACGAGGTTCTCCGGCTCCTCCTGCTTGCCCAGCGGCGAGACCTTGATCCATGGCTCGCCGTGTCTCTTGACGATGTCTACCCCGCCCGTAGTGCCCATCTCCAGCGCCGTGTCGAAGCGGGTCAGGGCCTCGCGCAGCCTTTTCTCCAGGGCCTCGATGAACTTCTCCGGGTCCTGCGGCTGGCGGATCGCGTCGTAGTGCACATCGCGGTTGTCCTCGAAGTCCGGCGGCAGATCGTCCTCCGGGTTCTGCCACCGGTTCGCGCCCGGCACCCAGATCTCCCGCCGCCGCAGCGCGTCCCGCAGCGCCACGAGCACGCACAGCTCGTACGGGATGCGCTCGACCCGGCCGCGCTCATCCACCACCGCCTTGCGCCACTCCTCGCGCACCACCCCGGCCAGCGGGATCTTCTCCGCCTCGTCGAAGAACGCCCCCTCCTTCGCGATGGGCTGGTCCAGGTACCGCTTGAGCAGGTCGATCGCGTCCATCACCGGCCGGTAGGCGGTGTTGTTGCACTTCAGCTCCAGCGCGTTCAGCAGCGGCGAGACCATCCGCCGCCAGTGGTTGGAGTACGACGAACGCAGCACCGTACGCACCCGGGCCCGGTAACGCGCCTCGTTCGCCGCGGCCTCCGCCGCCAGCGCCTTCAGGGTGGACTCCCCGGCCACCGGATAGATCACCTTGCGGACCGTGCCGCCCGGCTCCGCGACCGCCGCTTCCGCGAGCCGCAGCAGGATGCCCTCCTTGCCGCGGACCCGCTTGAGCTCCTTGTTGAACTCGCCCTCGACCTTCTTCTCCGCCCGCGTGTTGATCTTCTGCACGAGCTGGATGAACAGCTCCACCAGCGAGTCGGTGATCTCCGTCTCCCGCACGTGGCACAGCGTCGACAGCAGTGTGTACCGCACCGGCCCGGCCGCCGCCCGCAGGTCCGAGGGATACTCCTTGGCCGCCCGCGCCCGCCAGGCCGCCACCAGCTTCCCCGACACGTCCCCGAACAGCTCCGGCGGGAGCTGAAGCCCGCGCACCCGCTGGAGCTTGTTCACCTCCGCCAGCAGGCTGTCCAGCCCCAGCGCGCCCGGGTCCGCCTTCAGCTCGGTGAAGAACGTGCCCCCGCCGCCCGCGCTGTCCGCGTCCGCGTCGGCGTCCTCGGCGATCAGGTCGTCCAGCCGGGACCGGGTCGCCGCCGACAGCCGGCCCATGGTGGCCGCGCAGAACCGTTCCTCGAAGGTGCTGACCGCCTTGCCCACCAGCCGGTCGATCTGTCCCGGGGCCGGCGGCTCCAGCCGGTCCTTGCGGCAGCGGGCCACCACCGCCTCCGCCAGCCGGTCCCGGTTCAGCTCCACCCCGCACAGCTCGACCGCCAGCCACTCGGCGAGCTGGGCCTGGTCCTCCTCGGTGCACTCACGGAAGCCGAACGCGCCCCGGATCTCCATCCGGTGCCGCTTGATCGCCCGCCCCGACCAGTCGTACGCGGCCCACTCCTCCGCCGCCACCCTCACCTGCTGAGCGACGTACGACACCGCCGGCACCGGGATCTCTCCGGCGTCTTCCGGGAACCGGGCCTCCACCTCGAAGAACTTCAGCAACAGGGCGAACCCCAACCGGTTCGCCCCCGACTTGTTCCGCAGCCGCTCCTGGTCCTCCTCCAGCAGCGTCCAGACCTCGATCAGGTCCTCCGGCTCCCACTCCTGCCGCACCCCAAGCTCCTTCCGGTCGTCATGACCGGACCAACCTCGCCGAGCACCGCCCTCGATGACCCCAGAAGATCAAAAACGCTGACAAGCACACCCCAGATCCGCTACAGAGAGCTACTTGTCACTTCGCCGTAGCTTCGGGAGAACAGGGCCGTGTCCGCGCGGACGGCGGTGCGGCCGCGGTTGATCCGTACCCGCGTCGAGCAGGCGACGGCCATCACGTAGCCGGTTCCGCGTGCCTCGAGGGCGGCGCGAAGCTGGGGGTCCTGCCCGTAGGCCTCGTCACCGGTCACCCATGGCGCCTCCACTCCGGCGTCCAGCGCGGCGGCGATCATCTCCCAGGCCAGGCGGGGCTTGGTCGCGAACCGGACTTCGTCGGGTATGCCGGCCGCCCGGCGGCGCTCGGGATCGGAGCACCAGGACTGCTCGGGCAGGTAGAGGCGGCGGTCGACCAGTGCCCGGCCCCGGCTGGTGGCGTAAGCGAGGAAGACACCGACCTGGGAGTTCTCGA
>NZ_JBXUOY010000222.1:0-8809 GCF_057196705.1 Streptomyces sp. ATLC9
GGACTGGCGACGGCTCACCCGGCGCTACCGCCTGCTGACCCGCGCGCTGCTCGCGGCGACCGGGCCGCCTCCCGCCCGGGCGGCGCTGCTCCCCGCGGCGCAGCGGCTGCCGTGGCTGTTCTCCGCCGCCGTCGACGCGCTGGCCCGGCCGGCGGGGGAGTGCGCCCCGCCGGGCGTGCGGTGACCGGCGGTCAGCGTTCTCCGACGTCGGAGGCGAGGGCCTCCCGGAAGTTGTGCAGCGCGTCGCCGGGAAGCAGTTGACATCCTCGCCGTCCTTCAGGGCGGCGAGGATGTCAACTCGGGTCGCGGTCGAAGAGCGACCTGGACCAGAGGTGGCCGAGCACGGCCAGGCCCAGGCACCAGGCCACGGCGAGCGGGCCGTTGTGGCCGATACCGGTGCCGAGCAGCAGGCCGCGCAGGGTCTCGATGGCCGGCGTGAAGGGCTGGTACTCGGCGATCGGCCGGAACCAGCCCGGCATCGCGTCGACGGGGACGAAGGCGCTGGAGATCAGCGGCAGGACGATCAGTGGCAGCGCGTTGTTGCTCGCCGCCTCGGCGTTCGGGCTGACCGTGCCCATTCCGACGGCGATCCAGGTCAGTGCCAGGGCGACCAGCGCCACCAGCCCGAACGCCGCCAGCCACTCCAGGGCGGTCGCGTTCGCGGACCGGAAGCCGAGGGCGACGGCGACGGCGCCGACGAGGACCACGCTGGCGACCGACCGCAGCACGCTGCCGACGACGTGCCCGACGAGCACGGAGCCGCGGTGGATCGCCATCGTGCGGAAGCGGGCGACGATGCCCTCGGACATGTCCATGGACACCGACACCGCGGTGCCGACCACTGTGCTGCCGATGGTCATCATCAGCAGGCCCGGCAGAAGGTAGGCGAGGTACGCGGAGCGGCCGGCGCCGCCGATGCCCGCGCTCATCACCTCGCCGAAGACGTAGACGAACAGCAGCAGGAGGACGACCGGCGTGAGCAGGAGGTTCAGCGTCAGGGACGGGTAGCGCCGCACATGCAGCAGGTTGCGCCGCAGCATCGTGGACGAGTCGCGGACGGCGAGGGACAGGGAGCTCATCGGACGGCCTCCTCGGAGGACTGGTCGGTGCCGCCGGTCAGGGCGAAGAACACGTCGTCGAGGTCGGGGGTGTGCACGGTCAGTTCGTCGGCCTCGATCCCGGCCGAGTCCAGCCGGTCGAGGATGGAGCGCAACTCTCGCTGGGTGCCGTCGCCGGGGATGGACAGCGCGAGGGCCTCGTCGTCGCGTGCGGCGCCGTGCAGGGTGCCGGCTGCGGACCGGTAGGCGGCCGGGTCGGTGAACCGCAGGCGTACATGGCCGCCGGGTATCCGCCGCTTCAGCTCGTCGGCGCTTCCCTCGGCGGCGATCCTGCCGTCGTGCAGCACGGCGATGCGGTCGGCGAGCTCGTCGGCCTCCTCCAGGTACTGGGTGGTGAGGAGGACGGTGGCGCCGCCGGAGACCAGTTCGCGGACGATCTGCCACATGTTGTGGCGGGAGCGGGGGTCGAGGCCGGTGGTCGGCTCGTCGAGGAAGATGACGCGCGGGGCGCCGACGAGCGTCATGGCGATGTCCAGGCGCCGCTTCATACCGCCGGAATAGGTGGAGGCGGGCTTCTTCGCGGCCTCGGTGAGGCCGAAGCGCTCCAGCAGTCCGGCGGTGACCCGCCGCCCCTCACGCCTGGACAGGTGGTGCAGATCGGCCATGAGGAGCATGTTCTCCTCGCCGGTGATCAGGCCGTCGACGGCGGAGAACTGCCCGGTGACACCGATCGCGGCGCGTACGGCCTGCGGTGACGAGGCGATGTCGTGGCCCGCGACCCGGGCCTGGCCGCCGTCTGCGCCGACGAGGGTGGAGAGGATCTTGACGGTGGTGGTCTTGCCGGCGCCGTTGGGGCCGAGCAGCGCGAACACGGACCCGGCCGGGATGCGCAGATCGACGCCGTCGAGGACGGTCCTGTCGCCGTAGGACTTGCGCAGCCCGGTGGCGGAGACGGCGGCGGGCTGCCGCGGACCGCCGTGTTTTCTGGACGTGGGCATGACAGATGAAGGCATGGAGTCCTCCCTCTTGGAGGCCGAAGTGGTGAAGTGTGGTGGAGCGGCGGGGAACGGGCCGCCCCGCGAGGCCGGTGTTCAGACCCGGGCGCGGCGGATGTCGATGTTGCCGTACCGGGTCCGGGCGTGTACCTCGACGGTGTCCTCGGCCTTCTCCGGGACCTCGGACGCGGCGAGTGTGTTGCGTACCTGCCCGCGGCCGGAGCTGACGTCGAGCCAGGCGGCCGTTCCCTCGCGGACGCCGACCTCGATGGCGCCGTAGGAGGTCTCCAGCCGGACCGACCCGCGAGCGACCTCGGCGACGCGCAGGGTGCCGTGCGCGGTGGTGGCGAGGACCGGACCCTCGGCGCGCGTGATGTCGATGTCGCCGTTGGAGCCGCTCACCCGCAGCTCGTCCGCCGCGGTGCCGACGGTCGTGGTGCCGTGCGAGTTCTTCAGGACGGCGGGACCGCGGACGGCGCCGACACGCAGACTGCCGGAGCTGGTGGTGATCTCGGCCGGGCCCTCGATCCGGTCGACGGTGATCGAGCCGTGGGAGGCCGTCAGCTTCAGCGGCCCGGTCGCGTCGAGGCGGACATCACCGGAGGAGGTCTTCACCCGGACCTCGCCGAGCCGGCCCTCGCCGAGCACCTGGGCCCAGGCGCCGGTCATGTCGACGTGTGAGCCCGCGGGCAGTTCGACCGTCACGTCGACGATGCCGGTGCGCCCGACGAGGTGGCGCCGCTTGGGCGTTCTGACGGTCAGCGCACCGCACGAGTACGCGACCTCGGTCTGGTCGGCCGCCCGTGTGTCCTGGTCCCGCCCCGGGTCCCGGGGGCGCACCTCGACGACGGTGTCGAGGCGGTCGCCCGCGGTGAACCGGATGGAACCGGCCTCCACGTGCGCCGTGGCCGAAATCGGCTCGGGGGTGTCGAAAGAAGGCATGACTGTCCCGTCCTCCTGGGTCTTGGCGTCGTCCCCGCTGGTGGGACGTGGTGTGGGTGAAGTGGTGCGGGCGCCGGGCGTGGCCTCAGCGCACCCAGCCCGTGTAGCTCTGTCCGATGGTCTGGGTTCTCTCCGCCGGGCGGGAGCGGTGGCCGCCGTCGACCGCGGCGGACACGGCGCGCACCAGCCATGCGTTGACCGACAGGCCCTCGCGGTTCGCGGCCTCCTCGGCCCGGGCCTTGAGGTGGGCCGGCAGGCGCAGGTTGACGCGGGCGGTGCCGCCCTCCTCGCCGTCGGCCGGGGCCGGGGGCGTGAGCGGTTCGACGGGCGCGGAGGGGTCCACGGGGGCGCTGTCGGCGGGCAGCGCCACCACGAACTCGGGGTCGAGTCCGCGCAGCCGTACGTCGACCGAGCCGGGAGCGAGTTCGCGGGTGATCTCGTCCATCGCGGCGGAGAGCACGTTGAGCATGATCAGCCGGGCTGCCGACTCCAGGGGGGTGGTGAGCCTCTCGGCCAGCTCGCGGGCTTCGCCTCCGCCGGCCTCGGCGGCCACCGCGAGTTCGCGGCGCAAGGTGTCGACATACGGGGTGAGGTCCATGGCGTCATGGTGGCACCATGTGGTGCCATGCGCAAGCCCGTGGGGCGTCTCACGTGGAAGAGTTCGGTATTTACCGCCTTGAACTGCGAGAACTTCAGGCAGGTGATTCGCGGAAGTGTGGCGTCACGCAGGTCCATGTGCTCCTGGTGGCGCGTAATGGCGCTGTTAGGTGCCATTGGGTGCCACTGTGGCGCCTCCCTGTCGTTCGGGCGCTGCCGCCGCGTCGGGCAGCCTGATGCGGTCCTCACCGCCGTCGACCGCGTCGACGCGTCCGGACGGGGAACCGCTCCGGCCGGAGCGGTTCCCCCCAGTTCTCCCCGGAGACTCCGCCTCAGGCGCCGACGTAGGCCGCGAGATGTTCGCCGGTGAGGGTGGAGCGGGAGGCGACGAGGTCGGCGGGCGTGCCCTCGAAGACGATCCGGCCGCCGTCGTGTCCGGCGCCCGGGCCGAGGTCGACGATCCAGTCGGCGTGTGCCATGACCGCCTGGTGGTGCTCGACGACGATGACCGTCCTGCCGGAGTCCACCAGCCGGTCGAGCAGGCCGAGCAGCTGCTCGACGTCGGCGAGGTGGAGACCGGTGGTCGGCTCGTCGAGGATGTAGACACCGCTCTTCTCGCCCATGTGCGTGGCCAGTTTGAGGCGCTGCCGCTCGCCGCCGGACAGCGTGGTGAGCGGCTGGCCGAGCGTGAGGTAGCCGAGGCCGACGTCCACGAGCCGGCCGAGGATCCGGTGCGCGGCCGGGGTGCGCGCCTCGCCGGCGCCGAAGAACTCCGCCGCCTCGGACACCGGCATCGCGAGCACCTCGCTGATGTCGCGCCCGCCGAGACGGTGCTCCAGCACCGAGGCCTGGAACCTCTTTCCCCCGCACTCCTCGCAGACGGTGGCCACACCGGCCATCATCGCCAGGTCGGTGTAGACGACGCCGGCGCCGTTGCAGACGGGGCAGGCCCCCGAGGAGTTGGAGCTGAACAGCGCCGGTTTCACACCGTTGGCCTTGGCGAACGCCTTGCGCACCGGATCGAGCAGACCGGTGTAGGTGGCCGGATTGCTCCGCCTGGAGCCGCGGATGGGCGTCTGGTCGACGCATACCACGCCGGTGCCGTCGGCCTCGGAGCGGCGCAGCAGCGCTCCGTGCACCAGCGAGCTCTTGCCGGAACCCGCGACGCCGGTGACCACGCAGAGCACCCCGAGCGGGATGTCGACGTCGACGTTTCGCAGGTTGTGCGCCGTCGCGCCGCGGATCTCCAGGGCGCCGGCGGGCCTGCGCACCGTCTCCTTGAGGGCGGACCGGTCGTCGAGGTGGCGGCCGGTGGGGGTGTCCGCGGCGCGCAGGCCCTCGACGGTGCCCTCGAAGCACACGACTCCGCCGGCCGCCCCGGCGCCGGGGCCGAGGTCGACGACATGGTCGGCGATGGCGATGACCTCGGGTTTGTGCTCGACGACGAGGACGGTGTTGCCCTTGTCGCGCAGGCGCAGCAGCAGGTTGTTCATCCGCTGGATGTCGTGCGGGTGCAGACCCGTGGTGGGTTCGTCGAAGACGTAGGTGACATCGGTGAGGGAGGAGCCGAGGTGGCGGACCATCTTCACCCGCTGTGCCTCGCCGCCCGACAGCGTGCCCGACGGCCTGTCGAGCGAGAGGTAGCCCAGCCCGATCTCCACGAACGAGTCGAGGGACTGCCGCAGCGCGGTGAGCAGCGGCGCCACCGACGGCTCGTCGAGGCCGCGGACCCATGTGGCCAGGTCGCGGATCTCCATCGCGCAGGCGTCGGCGATGGAGATCCCCTCGACCTTCGAGGACCGGGCCTGCTCGCTGAGCCGGGTGCCGTCGCACTCGGGGCACTCGGTGAAGGTGACCGCCCGGTCCACGAAGGCCCGGATGTGCGGCTGCATCGACTCCCGGTCCTTGGAGAGGAACGACTTCCGGATCTTCGGGATCAGCCCCTCGTAGGTCAGGTTGACACCGTTGACCTTCACCTTGGTCGGCTCGCGGTGCAGGAAGTCGTACCGCTCCTTCTTGGTGTACTCGCGGATCGGCTTGTCCGGGTCGAAGAAGCCCGACTCGGTGATGACCCGCACCACCCAGCCGTCCCCGGTGTAGGTGGGGATGGTGAACGGATCCTCGGAGAGCGACCTGGAGTCGTCGTAGAGCTGGGTGAGGTCGATGTCGGAGACCGTGCCCCGGCCCTCGCAGCGCGTGCACATTCCGCCGGTGCGGCTGAAGGTCACCTTCTCGGTCCTGGTCTTCTCTGCGCCGCGGTCGACCGTGAACCCGCCGCTCGCCGAGACCGAGGCGACGTTGAAGGAGAACGCGGCGGGCGGGCCGACGTACGGCCTGCCGAGCCGGCTGAAGAGGATGCGCAGCATCGCGTTGGCGTCGGTGGCGGTGCCGACGGTGGAGCGGGGGTCGGAGCCCATCCGCTGCTGGTCGACGATGATCGCGGTCGTCAGGCCTTCGAGTACATCGGCCTCGGGCCGGTTCGGGGTGGGCATGAAGCCCTGGACGAAGGCGCTGTAGGTTTCGTTGATCAACCGCTGCGACTCGGCGGCGATCGTGTCGAACACCAGCGAGCTCTTGCCCGACCCGGAGACCCCGGTGAACACCGTCAGCCGGCGCTTGGGGATCTCGATGCTGACGTCCTTGAGGTTGTTCACGCGTGCGCCGTGCACGCGGATCAGGTCATGGCTGTCGGCCGCGTGCGGCCCGGGCGCCCGCGTGTCCGTCCTCGCCGCGGTGCTCATCGTGTCCCCCATCGTGTCCCCCATCTGTCGGCCGGCTCGTTCCGGCCGGATCCGAACGGTATGAGTGTTCTCTCGTCTGCCGGTGCCGGTGCCGGGTCTCACCGCGTGCGGGCCCGGACGGAGCGCGGCCCGTCGCCCACGGGGTCACGGAAGGCGTGGTCGCGCACCTCCGGGCCGAGGACGTCACGGCGGAGGGCGAGCGCCTCGCTGTGGTCGCCGACGCCGACGGAGCACGGTAAGAGCTTGGTGTCCATGGGCCCCACGCTACGGACCGGAAGCGGGTTTCGTCCCCTGGTTCCTGACCGGCCGCGTGTGGACCCTGGCGATGCAGGCCGGGACGGCGGCGCCCTCGTCGTGCCGGCGGGCCCGGTACGCGCTCGGACTCTCGCCGACCAGTTCGGTGAACCGGGAGCTGAACGACCCCAGGGATGTGCAGCCGACCGCGAAGCAGACCTCGGTCACCGACAGGTCACCGCGCCGCAGCAACGCCTTGGCACGCTCGATCCGGCGCGTCATCAGGTAGCCGTAAGGCGTCTCCCCGAAGGCGGCGCGGAAGCAGCGGGAGAAGTGGCCCGGCGACATGAGGGCCGTCCGCGCCAGCGCCGGGACGTCGAGCGGCTCCGCGTAGTCGCGGTCCATCAGGTCGCGGGCCCGGCGCAGCCGGACGAGATCCTCCAGCGTCACACGGCCACCATCCCACAGCACCGGACGCCGGTGGCGCCTTGGCACGCTCGACCCGGCGCGCCACCAGGTACGCGTGCGGCGATCTGCCGCAGGCCGGCCGGAACCGGCCGGGGCATGCGGCGGACACGCCCGCGTCACGGGCGAGCGCCTCGACGTCCGGCGTCCGCGCGTACTCCCGGCCGATCCTGTCGCGGACGCGGCGCAGTCGTGCGAACTCGCCCGGACGCCGCGCCCGGACCGTTGCGCCTCTCCACGCGGGGCGGCACATGGCGGTCCTCCTTTCCGCCGACGGCCGGGCGGCTCAGCGCAGTTCCTGGACGCGGACCAGATTGCCCGCGGGGTCGCGGAAGGCGCAGTCGCGCACGCCGTACGGCTGTTCGACCGGTTCCTGGACGACCTCGGCGCCCTTGGCCAGCACCTTCTCGAAGGTGCCGTCGAGGTCCGGTGTGGCCAGCTGGATCCAGCCGTAGGTGCCCTTGGCCATCATCTCGGCGATGGTGCGGCGCTCGTCCTCGGTGATCCCGGGGTCGGCGGCAGGCGGCGCCAGGAGGACGGAGGTGCCGGCCTGGCCGGCGGGGCCGACGGTGATCCAGCGCATCCGGCCCTCCCCGACGTCGGTGCGCACCTCGAAGCCGAGGGTGTCGCGGTAGAAGGCCAGGGACGCCTCCGGGTCGTCATGAGGAAGGAAGACGGTGTGAATGGTGATGTCCATGCGATCAGGCTAGGACGGCCGGGTGGCCCGCGCTTCTCGAATCCTGACCGGTTCCCGGCCGCCCCGGCCCGTCCGGCTCACCCGGCGGGCGGGGCCTCCCGCATGGCCTTGGCGGTGGCGGCCGGGTCGTATCCCGCGGCGACGCCCTCGACCAGGATGATGTCGCCGGCGATGTGCCGGGAGCGCAGTGGTGCGATCTCCCGGTAGGCCGGTGAGTCCCACCAGGCCCGCGCCTCGGCGATCCCGGGGAAGCCGATCACCACGACGTGCCCGGGCCAGCTCCCCTCCTTGACTTCGTGCTGTGCGCCGTGCACGAGGAAGCGACCGCCGTAGGGCTCGAAGGTGGCGGGGACGCGCTCGATGTACTCGGCGATCTCCGGGTGCGGGGCGGCTTCCCGCAGGTGGGCTATGGCGTAGGCGGGCATGGGCGGGGTGTCCTTCCGGCCGGTCGGGTTTCCGTACGCGCACGATTCTGGCACCCGGACGTGCCGGGGTCGATCACCAGGCGGGTAACCGGCCCCGCCCGGTGTGCGGGCCTACCCGGCCGCGGAGGGCAGGCGCAGACGCCCGTCGTGCATCTCGGCGACCCGGTCGACCGCGGTGAGGTGGGCGCGGTCGTGGGTGACCAGGACGGTCGCGGTGGCCTGCCGGTGGGTGAGGCGGGTGATCAGGTCGACGACGGCGGCGCCGCGCTCGTGGTCCAGGGCGCTGGTGGGCTCGTCGACCAAGAGCACGGTGGGCTCGTTCATCAGGGCGCGGGCGACGTTGACGCGCTGGCGCTGGCCGCCGGAGAGCCGGTGGGGGCGCCGGCCCGCCTGGCCGGCCAGGCCGACGGCGTCGAGGAGTTCCATGGCCCGGACGCGGGCCCCGGCCGGGGAGCGCCCGTCGATCCGCGCCATGACCTGGAGCTGCTCGACGGCGGTGAGGGAGGGCAGCAGGTTGGGCTGCTGGAAGACGATGCCGATCCTTCGGCGGCGAAGCTCGGCGAGGTCCGCGCGGGTCATACCGGTGGTCGCGGGGGCGGGGGGCCGGGGGGGGGGGCGGGGGGGGGGGGGGGGGGGGGGGGGGGGGGGGGGGGGG
>NZ_JBXUOY010000223.1:0-8780 GCF_057196705.1 Streptomyces sp. ATLC9
CCGCGGCGGGGCCGCCCCGCCCCCCCCCCCCCCCCCCCCCCCCCACCCGCCGCGGGGGCGCCGGGCCGCCGCTTCGTCGTGCCCGCGGCGCGCCGGTCAGGCCGCCGAGCGGTACTTGCGCACCGCCAGGGCGCGGAAGACCGTGATGATCAGCACCGACCACAGCAGCGAGGCCAGGACCGGGTTCTGCATGGGCCAGGCGTCGGGCGCCTGGTAGCCGGGCGGGAGGTTGCCGAACAGTTCGCGGGCCGCCAGCACGGTCGCGCTGAACGGGTTCCACTCGGCCACGTGCTGCAGGAACGAGGGCATGTTCTCCGAGGGCACGAAGGCGATCGAGATGAAGGTCAGCGGGAACAGCCAGATCAGTCCGCCGGAGGTCGCCGCCTCCGGGGTGCGCACCGACAGGCCGATCAGCGCGCCGATCCAGGTGAAGGCGTAGCCCAGCAGGAGCAGCAGGCCGAAGCCCGCCAGCGCCTTGAGGACGCCCTCGTGGGCCCGCCAGCCGACGATCGTCGCCACGACGGCCAGCACCACCAGGGTCAGCGCGGTCTGGACGAGGTCGGCCAGGGTACGGCCGGTCAGGACCGCGCCGCGTGCCATCGGCAGGGAGCGGAAGCGGTCGATGAGGCCCTTGTGCATGTCCTCGGCGATGCCCGCGCCCGCGCCGGCCGTGGCGAAGGTGACGGTCTGGGCGAAGATGCCCGCCATGAGGAACTCGCGGTAGGCGCCGGCGTCCACGCCGGCGCCGGGGATGCTGATCGAGCCGCCGAAGACGTAGCTGAACAGCACCACGAACATGACCGGCTGGATGAGGCCGAAGACGACCATCTCCGGGATGCGCATCATCCGCAGCAGGTTGCGTTTGGCGATGGTCAGCGAGTCCGTCAGGGACTGCCCGACGCCGCCGCCCGCGCGGGGCGCGCGGGTGGTGGGCGCGGAACCGGTGGTGGTGCTCACTTGGTGTCCTCCTTCCGGCCCGCGGCCTTGGCGGCGGACCCGTCGTCCGAGCCGTTCGAGCCGTCCGGGCCGGCTCCGGCCTCCTGGGCGTCCTCGGCCGCGTGGCCGGTCAGCGAGATGAACACATCGTCCAGAGTCGGTCGGCGCAGGCCGACGTCGTCGATCTCCACGCCGCGGGCGTCCAGCTCCCGGATGGCCTCGGCCAGCAGCTTGGCGCCGCCGACGACCGGGACGGTCAGCCTGCGGGTGTGCTCCTCCAGCGAGACCGCACCCCGGCCCAGGCCCCGCAGGATCTCCTCGGTGGTGCGGATGTCGTCGCGCTCGTGCACGACGACCTCGATGCGCTCGCCGCCGATGCGGGCCTTGAGCTCGTCGGAGGTGCCGCGGGCGATGACGCGGCCGTGGTCGACCACGGCGATGTCGTGGGCGAGCCGGTCGGCCTCCTCCAGGTACTGGGTGGTCAGCAGCAGAGTGGTGCCGCCGGCGACCAGCTCCTCGATGACCTCCCACAGCGCCTGGCGGTTGCGCGGGTCCAGACCGGTGGTCGGCTCGTCCATGAACATCACGGGCGGGCTGACGACCAGCGCGGCGGCGAGGTCGAGGCGGCGGCGCATGCCGCCGGAGTACGTCTTGGCGGTCCGGTCGGCGGCGTCGGCGAGGTTGAACCGCTCCAGCAGCTCGGCGGCCCGCCGCTTGGCGTCGCGTGCGGACATCTGGTAGAGGCGGCCGACCATCTGGAGGTTCTCGCGGCCGGTCAGGTACTCGTCGACGGCGGCGAACTGCCCGGACAGGCCGATGGACCGGCGCACCTCCTGGGGCTGCCTGAGCACGTCGATGCCCGCCACGACCGCGCGGCCGCTGTCGGGCCGCAGCAGTGTGGTCAGTACCCGGACGGTGGTGGTCTTCCCGGCGCCGTTGGGCCCGAGCAGGCCCAGCACGGTGCCTTCGGGGACGTCGAGATCGACACCGTCCAGAGCCCTGACGTCGCCGAAGGTCTTGACCAGCCCCTCGGCGTGGATGGCACCTGGCATGGAGGTCTCCCATGGGTGTGGGTGGTCGGAAAAGAGCGGAGACCGCGGGGACCGCGGAAACCGCGCGGGAGCAGCCGTTCCGCACCGAACGCGACGGTGCGGGCGGATGCGCGCGGACACACCGCGGGGGCGGTGCGGGTCAGCACTATGCAGGAACGCGATATATCGCGTCAAACGATTTACGGCGTGTCTCACCGGCGTGTTCCGGCGGCCCGTCGCCCGCCCGGCCCGTACGCCTCAGCCCGTCACCGTGTAACCGGCCCTGACCAGCGACGTCTTCACCTCGGCACAGTGCTGCGGACCCTTGGTCTCCAGGTGCAGGTCCACCTCCACCTCCGTCAGCCCGAGCCGCGGATCGGTCCGCACATGGCTGATGTCCAGCACATTGGCGTCCGCCACCGACAGCTCCGCCAGGAGCGCCGCAAGCGCTCCGGGGCGGTCGGTCAGCCGCAGCCGCAGCGACAGGTAGCGGCCCGCCGCCGCCATGCCGTGCCGCAGCGTGCGCTGCAGTACCAGGGGATCGACGTTCCCGCCGGAGAGCACGGCCACCACCGGTCCCTCGAAGGCGTCCGGAGCGGACAGCAGCGCCGCCACCGGACTGGCGCCGGCCGGCTCGACGACCAGCTTGGCGCGCTCCAGGCAGAGCAGCAGCGCACTGGAGAGCGCGTCCTCGCTCACCGTGCGGACCTCGTCGACCATCCTGCCGATGATCTCGAACGGCACGTCCCCGGGCCGCCCGACCATGATCCCGTCGGCCATCGTCGAGACCGACTCCAAGGTCACCGGGTGCCCGGCGGCCAGCGAGGGCGGATACGCCGCGGCCCCCTCGGCCTGCACCCCGACCACGCGCACGTCCGGCCGCAGCGACTTCACCGCCAGCGCCACCCCCGCCGCCAGCCCGCCGCCGCCGATGCCGACGACGAGCGTGCGGATCTCCGGGCACTGCTCCAGGATCTCCAGCCCGACCGTGCCCTGGCCGGCGACGATGTCGGGATGGTCGAAGGGGTGGATGAAGACCGCGCCGGTCTCGGCCGCGTACTCCTGCGCCGCCCGCAGCGTCTCGTCCACCACCTGCCCGTGCAGCCGCACCCGCGCGCCGTAGTCACGGGTCGCCGCCACCTTCGGCAGCGCCGCGCCCACCGGCATGTAGACCGTCGAGCGCACCCCCAGCAGGGAGGCGGCCAGGGCGACGCCCTGGGCGTGGTTGCCCGCGGAGGCCGCGACGACCCCGCGGGCGCGCTCCTCGGCGGACATCGCGGCTATCCGCACATACGCGCCGCGGACCTTGAACGACCCGGTGCGCTGGAGGTTCTCGCACTTGAGGTGGACGGGCGAACCGACCAGTTCGCCGAGGTGGCGGCTGCCCTCCAGCGCGGTCGTCCGGGCCACCCCGGAGAGCGTCTTCTGGGCGGCGCGTACGTCGTCGAGGGTGAGTGCCGGCGCGTCGTCGCGGCCGGTGTGCTGGACAGTGCTGGCGACCATGCCGCCAGTCTGGCAGCCGGGCCCGCGGCGGGAGCCGTCCATTCGTACGCCACCGGTACGGGGCGGGCCCGGGGCGCGTACTCTTTGGCACACCCTCAGCCCGTCGTACCCCGTATTCACGAAGAAGCGAGCAACCGGCCATGCCCACGCACCCGGACATGACGACCGCCCACCCACACGACGAAACGAGCGAAGAGAGCGCGCAGGCCAGCATGCCTCCCACAGCAGGCCGCCCGGACCCCGACCAGGACCGGACCGGCTCCGCACCCCTTCTCGACTCCCTGCAGCACCAGGTGGCCCTCTTCGCGCGGCGCGCGGAGCAGACCCGGCTCGGCGGCGTCGGACAGGCCCGCAACTCCATGGACCGCGCCGCCTACCTGCTGCTCAACCGGCTGGACAAGGACGGGCCCACCGGCGTCAAGGCGCTCGCCGCGGGCATGGGCATCGACTCCTCGACCGTGACCCGCCAGGTGGCCCCGCTGGTGGAGTCCGGCCTGGTCAAACGCACCTCCCATCCCGACGACGGCCGCGCCGTGGTCCTCCAGCTCTCCCCGCGGGGCATCGCACGGCTGGAGCAGGTGCGCGCCTCGCGGCGCGAACTGATGGAGGTGCTGACACGGGACTGGGAGGAGGAGGAGCGGACGGTCTTCCTCGACCTGCTCACCCGCTTCAACCAGGCCCTCTCCGACTTCCAGGCGGAGGGCTCCTGACCCTTCCCGCGGCCCCTTCGCGGGGGCCCGCGGAGGCCCGCCCCCGACCAGAGCGCAAGGCGTCCGGGGGCGGGCCCCCCGCGAAGCCGCTGTGACGCGGCGTCCGCCCCTCCGGGGCACAAAGAGGACAGGGAGGGGACATGACCAGCCGAGTTCCAGCGGGCGGGTGGCGACGCACACTCGGTCACCTATCCGCTGGGCCGCGAGCACATGGTGACCGTGACGCAGACCGCGGACCGGGCCGCCCAGCGGGTCCTGAGCGTCTTCCTGGTGCAGAGCGCGTCGACACTCACCGCGTTCCACGAGCAGGCCACCTGGGCCACCCTCGCGGAGATCCGGCTGATGGCACGGATCGCAGGCCTGAAGGTGGCGGACGTCAACGGGTCATACGCGGGAGAGCCCTACGGCGCGCACTCGCGGGAGATGCCGGTAGTGCTGGAGCGGCAGTGAGCGAAGTGCCCGCGATCGCGGCGGAGGACGCCACGGTCGTCCTGGACGGGACCACGCTGCTGGCACCGACGACGTTCTCGGTGACGCCGGGCGAGTTCTGGTGCCTCACCGGCAGCAACGGCTCCGGGAAGACGACCCTCCTGCGGGCCTTCCTGGGGAGCCGGAGACTGACAGGCGGTGCCGTCCGCGTCCGGGGCGAGACCGTCGACCTGGCCAGGCCCCGGCACCGGCGGCTCGTGGCCTCCCTCGTCGAACCGGTGCCCGTCGCACGTGACATGACGCTGCGCGAGCAGGTGACCCTGGTCGCCGCCTCCTGGTACGGCAACACCACGACGACCGTGGAGCGCGCCGAGGAGGTCATCGGGCGACTGGGCCTTTCCGTACTGGGCGAGCGGTTTCCCACGCAGCTCTCCTCCGGCCAGCTGCAGCTCTTCAGTCTCGCGCTGACCCTGGTCCGCCCCGCCGACGTCGTCCTGCTCGACGAGCCGGAGCGGCATCTCGACACCGACCGCGTCGACCTCGTCGCCACGCTGCTCGCCGAACGCGCGGAGCGGGGAACCTCGTTCCTGGTCGCCACCCATGAGGCCGCCGTGGTGGAGGCCTGCGACGGCGTTGTGGAGCTGGGATGACGATGGACGGCATCATGGCGGCGGAGGCCGGCCCCAGGGCCCGGGTCCATGCCGTACGGCAACGGTACGCCCACCGCGGTGGCCGCGCCACGGTGCACGACTGGGCGTACACCGGCTACCTCGCCGCCATCCTCGCCTCCGTCTACGCGGCGCCGGTGGTCCACCTGATGAGGACCTCTCGGGCGCTCGTCCCACTGGAGTCCTCCGAGGCGGCGACGCCCGTGGCGTGCCTGGTCGCGGCGGTGGCGGTCTGGGGCGCCCAGCTCACCGGCCGGTTCTGGGGGCCGCTGGTGCTCAAGCCGTTCCTGCTGCACGTGTTCATGTCCACGGACCTGTCCCCGACGCACTACCTCGGCGCGATCGCCCGCCGCCGGCTGATGTACGCGGGACTCGGAACGGTGCCGGCGGTGTGCACGGCGACGTTCCTCGGGACCGACCTGTTCGACCACCCGGGGACCGCGCTCGTGCCGCAGGGCGTGGCCGTCGCGGTGGGCATCGGCGCCGTCGCCTCCACCGCGTGGCTGTGGGGCCAGATCCGGACGGTGCGCGAGAATCTCCTGCTCGCCTTCGCCGCGGCCCCCGCGGCCGTCGCCGTCGCGCTGCTCGGCCGGTCCGCCTTCCTGGGCGTGGGCGGTCTGTGGCTCGTCGCCGGTGTACTGGCGGTCTCGGCGACGGTGCTCGGCCGGTCCGCCTTCCGGTCCGTCCGTACGGTCGATCTCGCCCGGCTGGCCCGCGAATCGGCGCGTGCCGCCGAGGCCCAGGCATTCGCCTGGACCGGCACGCTCCACCACGCGCTCGACCTGTACCGCCCGGAGCCGCGCGGGCTCACGTCGGCCCTGGTGCGCCCGGACGGGCGCCTGCGCGGCCACCTCACACAGGGAGTGGTCCGCGCGCTCCGCACACGGGGCCGTGCGATCGCGGCCGCGGCCTTCCTGCCGACCGGTGGTGCCCTGCTGACGCTCGGCGTCGCGGAACCGGACGCCGGGGGGGGGGGGCGACGCTGTTCCGGGTGGCCGGCTCGGTCGCCGTGTACTGGGGGTCCGGGTGGGTCGGCGAGACCTGGCGCGGTCTGCGCGACGAGCTGACGCTGGCCCCCCTGTTCGGCGAGCGGTGGGGCGGGATGCTCGCCCGCACCTTGGCCTGGCCGGTCGTCGCGGTGGTGGTCGTGGTGGGCCTCGCCGGCGGTGTCGCGACCATGGTCCAGTGGCCGCTCCAGGGCGGCAGGCCGGCCGACGCGCTGCTGCTCGCCGCGGCCTCGGTGGTGCTCGTGCTCGGTGCCAGGTTCCTGCGCGAGATGAAGACGAATCTGCCGGTCGAACTGCTGCTCCCCGTCATCACGCCCCTGGGCGACCTTTCCGGGCTCCGGGTCTTCGTGTGGCAGTTCGACGGACTCGCCGTCGTGCTGACCGGCGTCCTCGTGATGACGTGGATGCCCTCCGCGCTCGGCGCGGCCCTGGTCGCGCTGGGCATGGCCGCCTGGTGCGGCTGGGCGGGCCTGCGCCGTACGGGGTGGGCCCGCCCGGCGCTGTTCACCCGCCTCGGCCGGGCGTAGGACCGCGGCGTGGGACCGCCCTGCGCCGAGCGGCACCCGGGCCGGCGGATGACGGGCCGCCGCGCGGGACCGCCGCGCAGGGCAGGACGGGAGGCATGGCGAACCGACTGGCCCGTGAGACGTCCCCCTACCTCCTCCAGCACGCGGACAACCCCGTCGACTGGTGGCCCTGGTCGCCGGATGCGTCCGAGGAGGCGCGACGGCGGGATGTGCCGGTGCTGCTCAGCGTCGGCTACAGCTCGTGCCACTGGTGCCGTGAACTCGCACAAGGTGGTAGCCCTGAGCCTGAACACGACCGCCCGAGTTGAAGATCAACAGGCCGATTCGATCGAGTGGGTCCCCGACCAGTGCGTCGATATCTCGTCAGAGCACCGGTCAGCCCAGTGCACGCGGGAGTGTCCGACAGGGGTGTGCGCTTCCCTCGCTCTGCGGCCGGAGGTGTCGTACGTGTGCCTGGCGGGGCCCGGTGCTACCGCTCCGTACGATGCAGGAACTGCCAGCCCAGTACGGCCAGGGCGAGCGTCTGCCCGAGAGAAGCAAGTATGAGCACGGGCTGGACGACGGGAGAGCACCAGAACGCGGTCGTGCAGACCATGGGCAGGATCAGGTAGGTGAACAGGTCCACCGCGGTCTGAAGCCGCTTGCGCGTGGTGCGGCCCGCAACGTTGCGGTGGTAGATCTCCCAGCCGAACACTGCGCCACGGGCGGAGGTGAGCTCCTCCAGACGCGGTCCCAACCGGTCGCGGACGTAGCAGCCGATCGCCGAGATCTTCTCGTCGTTGACCAGGTAGGTCCAGCCCAGGATCAGACAGATGGCGGGGACGGACAGCAGCAGTCGGGACTGGCCGCTCTGGGCGGTGATCGCCACGACCGCAGTGGCTGCGGCGAGCGTGAAGTAGAGCAGGTTGTCGCGGAACCCTATGCGGGTCTTCTGTTCCTCCTTGAGGCGGTCGTACTCGGCCAGCAGGATCTTGCTCTCGGTGATGTCATCCGTGGAGGTCACAGGCACCCCTATGCTCGAGTTCAGGATCAGCCGGCGATCTGGAAGGGCGCCAGATTGTCGGGGCCGTGCCGTTCGATCCAGCTCTTCCCGTCCGCCGCTATCCCCTCCAGGAGGCGGAAGGTGTGGGTGGAGCCGGCCGCGCTGAGGTTGATCTCGGAGATTTCCCGGGAATCCTCGGTCGGTGCCAGTTGATGGGCGTCGGCGTCCTTGACACGGATCTTCCTGGCCGATCCGTTGGCGAGGAAGAGCTCCAGGTCGTAACCGGCGTCGGTGTCCTCCGTCACCTGCACGGAGGTCAGCGCATCGAACCGGTAGTTGCTCCGCTGCTCGTTCCTGCGCGTTCCATCGGAGAAGTTGAACTCGGAGCTGATCTCGCGGATACCGTCCTGGGTGAACAGGAACAGGCGGAACACGTAGTGCGAGTACCGCCATGGGCCGCCTCGGATCCGGCCACGTTTGTAGGAAGGGCCCGGGGCCACCAGGATGGTGTGGGTGATCAGGTCGCGCCAGGTGAGCCGGTGGTGCCGGAGTGCCTCATCGACGAACGAAGTCTTGTCGCAGGTGAGCCAAGTCTCCATCTCCAGTTCGCTGGGGCGCTTCTCCTTTAGGAAAGACTGCCAGCGCTGGTGGGCGATCTGTCGTGCGGTCAGCTGTTCGCGGTACTCCCGGGTCTCCCGGTCCAGCCGGCGCTCTTCACGCCGGACCTCCAGCCATAGGGAAGCGGTCGCGTGCCCGGACCAGACCGCACCGAGCATGGCCAGGAACGCCCACAGAGGCCGCGGTTGGGCGGTAGCGGTGACCGCCGTGCCGAACGTGGCCAGAGCTATGACGCCGAGAACGGCGAGGGCTACCACGGAGGCTTTTCCATCATCGGCCTGAGCTGGCCAAATGCAGGGTGAGGACGGCTTGGATGAGGCTGGTGATCCGGGTGGTCGAGCATCGGATCTTGCGAAGGAGACGCCAGGA
>NZ_JBXUOY010000224.1:0-8677 GCF_057196705.1 Streptomyces sp. ATLC9
GAGTTCGGCGGCGCGCCCGCGCTCCTCGGTGCCGCGGGCGGACAACCGCCGGGCCAGGGTGCGGGTGCGCTGTTCGGCTCCGGCGTGGACGGCACGGGCCTGCTCGCGGTGCCGGGCGGCCTCGTCGATGCGGCGCAGCAGGTCCAGCGACCCGGCCGTGAAGTCCTTCTCGGCGGTGAGTTCGGCGCGGCGGCCGAGCTTGTGGGCGAAGCCGTGCACCAGGTCGGCCAGCCCGTCGGTGTCGCGGGTGTCGGTGACGGCGCGCAGCAGCAGGTCGGTGAAGTCGGAGTCGTTCTTGACGGCGAACAGACCGGCGGCCTCGCCCTCGTCGGCGTTCATCTCCCGCTGATAGCGGAAGAGTTCGGGGTCGAGGCCGAGGTGGCCCAGATGCTCGTTCCAGCGTTCGTGGACCTCCTCCCAGACCACGTCGAGGCCCGGGTAGGCCTTGCCCGTCTCCACCAGGACATCGCGGAAGCCCTTCATGGTGCGGCGCCGGCCGCGGGCGGAGGAGGCTCCCTCGGCGACGGGCCGCAGCGCGGTGGACTCCGCCACGGGCAGTGAGTCCAGGTTCATGCCCGGACCGGGGCGGAAGCTGTACCAGGCCTCGGCGAACTTCCGCGGGTCGCTGGAGACCTGGCGGCCGCGCCACTCGCTGACCTTGCCGACGACGACGGTCTCCCCGGTGAGGGTGTGCTGCCACTCCAGGGCGACGTGCCCGCAGTCGTCGGCCAGCAGGAACTTGCGCAGCACGCCGGAGCTGGCGCCGCCGAGGGTGTTGCGGTGACCGGGCAGCATCACCGAGAAGATCAGCTTGAGCAGCACGGACTTGCCGCCGCCGTTCTCCAGGAAGAGCACTCCGGCGGGCGCGGGGCGGCGCGGCGGGCCGACCGGCTCGTCCTCGAAGAAGTCCGCCTGGGCGGGGGCGGGGCTGGGCACCGGTTCGCCGACTCCGCGCAGGTCCAGCACGGTGTCGGCGTAGCGCGCACCGGCGGGCCCGATGGAGTAGAGGCGGATCCGGGACAGCTCGTACATGGCGGCGGGGCTCTCGTTGCTCTGGCGTCGGAGGGGACGGGTGTCAGCTGTGGAAGGGGAGTCCGGCGTCGGCGGCCGGCTCCAGGGCGTCGGGGTCGGGGGGCGGCAGCAGGGTGGCGCTGCCGTCGCCGACGGGCACCACTCCCAGCTCCAGCAGCTCGGTCATGGCGGCGCTGCCCGCCATGTCACGCACCTGGAGCCGGTAGCGGGCGGTGGTGCGGTAGGTGCCCCCGGCTTCGTCGCCGGTGCGCTGGAGGAAACCGGAGTCGGCCAGGAAGGCGGCGGCCTTGGCGACGATCCCGGTGGTGGAGCCTGCCAGTCGGCGGGAGTCCTTGGTGGCTCCGGTGGCGCTGCGCCGGGTGTACACCCGCCAGGCGGCCTCCAGGCCGGGCGCGTCGCTGGCCGGGTCGGTGTTCTCACCCTCCCTCTCGGCACGCTCCTCCAGTCTCCGGCAGGCCTGGCGGACGAAGGCGTCCACGCCGTTGACGGAGATCCTGCCGACGTAACCGTCGTCGGCCAGGTCCTCGGGGCGGGGGAAGGACAGGGCCGCGACGGCCAGATGGGCCAGGCCGTGCAGGAAGCGGTCGGTGGAGTCGGAGGTGGCGCGACGGGCGTAGTCGCCCATGCGCACGGCGAAGACGGAGCCCTCGGCGGCGGTGACAGCCATCCCCGCGCGCGGGGAGACCTCCAGCACGACCAGCCCGAGTCCGGTGGCGACGGCGTCGGCGAGCCGGGCGAACGCGGGCTCCTCCCGGTAGCGGCGCAGCAGCTGCGCGTACTCGGCGTCGCGGGCGGGCAGCAGCTTGGGCTGGAGACCGAAGGAGACCAGCCGGGCGGCGTCGGCGGCGTCCGGCGGGGTGAGGGCGGCGGACCTGCCGGACGCCACCGGGTCGCCGGGCCGGTCCCCGGGCTCCGGCGGGGGCTGCGTCCCGGGTCCGCCCGGCCCCTCCCGCTCGTCGTACCCCTCGTAGCCGTCATGGCCGCCGTACGGGCCGTACTCGTTCACGATGCCACCTCCGTGCGGTCCGCCGCCATGCCCGCGGCGTCCAGCTGGGCCGTCCCCACCACGAGGTCGGCGCCGCCGAACTCCGAGTCGTCCAGTTCCGTGCCGTCGTCCACCGCGAACAGCAGGCGCCGCTCGCCCTGCCGGTAGGCGGTGCCGACCGGCGGGCTGGCGGCGTGCACCGCCAGCAGTGCCACCAGGTAGGGCAGGTCCGGGTCGCGGCGGCGGGCCTCGGCCAGCAGACCCGACAGCCGGCGGGGGGCGTCGGCGGGCAGATCCAGCAGCTCCCGGGCCGCCTCCAGCTGCTCCTCGCTGAACCGGCTGTCGTCGGGGGTGGCGACCAGATCCGGCTCGGGCATCTCGGCGCCCAGGTGCTCGCGGGGCGCGGGCGGGGTGAGCAGCATCTCGGTCAGGTCCCCCAGTCGTACGGCCGTCGGTGTGCGCAGCCCGGTGCCGCGGGCGAAGAAGGCGTCGGTGACCTTGCCGGCCCGCTCCACCGGCAATGGCAGCAGGGGGGCCAGCAGCTGCCCGTACAGGTCGAGGCCGGCGCCGGCGGCGGGCGGGGCGAACGCCTGCCGGTCCTGCTCGGCGCGGAAGAGCGGTCCGGCCTCCAGCAGCCGGTACTGGAGCTGGGTGTGGCGCCGGATGCAGTCCTTGACGATGTCGACCAGTTCGGCGGCGCGCAGCTTGTGGTCGGGGTTCCTGTCGGCCGGGGCCTCGTCCCGCGCCCTGCGGATGTTGGTGAGGATGGCGTTCTCGTGGCGGTAGCGGTCGGCGACGTGGTCGAGCGCCTCGGCGATCATGTCGGGGACGTCGTTGAGCCAGTCGACCGCGCGGACGTTGCGCCGGGTGGCCTCCAGGGTGCGGCGCAGTGTCTCGGCGTACTGCACGGTGCGGTAGCGGGCCTGCTCGGCGGCGAGCTGGGCGTCGGCCAGGCGGCCCCGGCCGACCAGCACCTCCAGCTTGACCTCGGCGGCGATCTGCGCGCTGGTGACGTCGGTGTCCAGGGCGCCGACCAGGACGTTGACCGCCTCGTCGGTGGTGCGCAGGTACACGCCCCCGCCCGGGCCCGGCACCTCCTCGATCAGCTTGAAGTCGTAGTCGCGCCGCACGTACTCGCCGTCGGGGCCGAAGGTGCCGTAGACGGCGCGGAAGCCACGGTCGACACTGCCGACGTTGATCAGGTTCTCCAGGACCCAGCGGGCGACCCGCTCGTGCTCGGCGGCGGGCCGCCGCGGGGCCTGGGCCGCGACCCGCGGCAGCAGCCGGGCCACTATCTCCTCGTGGTCGGCGCCGGTGTCGAAGTCCATGTGCAGGGTGACCAGGTCGATGGCGGCCAGCGCCACCTCGGCCATCGAGTACGTGCCGTACTCCCCGGCCAGATTGGCCTTGCGCGCGTCCAGGTCGTGCAGGGGCGCGGTGCAGGCCAGGGCCCGCAGGCGCCGGGCCAGGCCCTCGTCGGCGGCCGGGCCGGGCGCGGGCCGCCCGGGGCCGGAAGACGGTGTGGATACTGCTGCGGTCACACGGCACAGATTAGGCGCTGGCACTGACAAAGATCGAAACGACGGAGGGCTCCCGTGCCCGCCGGCTCCGGCCTCGGGCTCCACGGGCGCGCGTCGCGGGCGGCGGCGCGGTGACCCCGCCCGGTTCGCGCGGGGCGGTGCGGAGTCCGCCCGGGGCGGGGGTGGCGAGGCCGACCGGTCCGACGGTCCGCAGTCCGCTCACACGGCGGCTCCCAACCGGGCGGCCCGGGCATCGAGGGCCTCGGCGTAGTACTCCAGGAGCCGGTCGCCGACGGCCTCCCAGGTGCGTCCGGCCACAGCCGCCCGCCCCGCCCGTGCCAGCCGGGCGCGCAGCGCGGGATCGGCCGCGAGGGTGCGCACCGCCTCTGTCACGGCGCCGGCGTCGCCGGGAGGCACCAGGAGCCCGGTGCGGCCCTGCTCGACGAGATCCAGCGGCCCGCCCGAGGCGGGGGCGATCACGGGGACGCCACCGGCCTGTGCCTCCTGCACCGTCTGGCAGAAGGTCTCGAACGGGCCGGTGTGCACGAAGACGTCCAGACTGGCGAAGAGCCGGGCGAGATCGTCGCCGGTGCGGCGGCCGAGGAAGAGCGCGCCGGGCATCGCCTGCCGCAGTGCGGGGCCGCTCGGCCCGTCGCCGATCACCACCGTGCGCACGCCGGGCAGGGCGGCGGCCCCGGCCAGGAGATCGACGCGTTTCTCGGGGGCCAGCCGCCCGACGTATCCGACGAGCACCTCGCCGCCGGGCGCCAGGGCACGGCGCAGGCGTTCGTCGCGCAGCGCGGGGTCGAAGCGTCCGGTGTCCACCCCGCGCGGCCACAGCCGTACGCGCGGCACACCCCGGTCGGCCAGCTCGCGCGCGGAGACGGTGGACGGGGCGAGCGTGAGGTCGGCGGCGGTGTGCACAGCGCGTATCCGGCGCCAGGCGGCGCCCTCTCCGGCACCGAGATAGGTGCGGGCGTATCCGGCCAGGTCGGTCTGGTAGACGGCCACAGTGGGCACGCCCATGCGTGCGGCGGCGGCCACGCCCCGTACACCGAGAACGAAAGGCCCCGCGAGGTGGACCACGTCGGGACGGTGTGCGGACAGGGCCGCTCCCAGCCGCCGGCTGGGCAGGGCGACACGCACCTGCGGGTAGCCGGGCAGGGGCAGGGAGGGCACGTGGACGACGGGCGCCGGGCCGTCGGCGGAGGTGCGGGTACCGGGAGGCGGAGCGGGGGCGACCACCAGTGGCCTGTGGCCGCGCCGGGCGAGGTGGACGGCGGTCTGCCAGGCGCAGTGGGCCACACCGTTGACATCGGGAGGGTAGGACTCGGTGACGATGGCGACTTTCAGCCGGGTTCTCATACGGCGGTTCTGGCCATTGCTTGCGTGCCCACGACAACATTCGCGTGTCCGCCGGGGGAACGGCCCGTGAGCGGTTGCCGGTTCTCACCCGGGAACGGACCGGTACCGCGGGCGGGGCCGGTCAGCGAGCGGCGTCCCCCGGGCCGAGCCGGCCTCGCACCGCGCTCTGCACCCCCTCCTCCTCGGCCGGATCGGCGGCCAGCCGCCGCAGCCGCTCGACGACCCGGGTGTCGCCGGTGGCCGCGTGGCGGGCGGCGATCTCACGGGTGGACTCCTCGCAGTCCCACAGGCACTCGATGGCGAAGCCCGCCGCGAAGGCGGGGTCGGTGGCGGCCAGGGCCCGGGCCGTCCGGCCGCGCAGCTGGGAGGAGGACGTCTCGCGGTAGACGTGCCGCAGGAGAGGAGCAGCCCGGTGCACGGCCAGCCGTCCGGCGCCGTCGACCAGCGGCCACAGGGCGTCGGAGTCGGGCCCCTCGGCGCGCACGGTGCGGCGCAGGGCGGCCGTCACCGAAGGTGCGTCCCGTTCCGTGCCGTGGCAGGCCAGCAGCGTGGCGGCCGCCGTGCCCAGGGCGTCCTCGCGCCGTGCCCACCGGCGGGCGCGTTCCAGTGCGGCGGTGCCGCGCATCCGGGAGAGGGCGTCCAGCGCGGCCCTGGCGACGGTGCCCAGGAGGTCGTCCGGGGAATCGGCGGAGCCGGGGACGCCCGACTCCGCCACGGCCGCCTCGATCAGGTCCAGCGCGGCCGGGTCGCCGCGATCGGCCAGGTGGCGCAGGGCCACCGCGCGCGCGAGGCCGGGACCGGACAGGGCGGCGTCGAGCAGTTCGGAGCGGTCCTCGGGCCCGGCGACGGCGGCCAGGCAGCGGGCCGCGGCGGCCTCGCGGTACCGCGGGTCACGGCCCGTGAGAGCTCCGGGCGCCGAGGCGAGCGGTCCGCCGACGGCAGGGTCGGCGAAGGGGATCCGGTCGCCCTCCTGGGCCCAGTCGAGCACCGCGCGCACGCTCCAGCCGGGCCGCGGCCCGGCCGGCCTCAGCTGGCGCCGCCAGCGGCCGAAGGAGCCCTGCTCACGGGCGCGCCCGATGCGTTCGCCCTGCTCGGGACGGGTGGGGTCCTCGGCCCACAGCCGCCAGGGCCTGGGCTCGAAGGCGTCGCGGACGGCAGCCGCCAGCTCGGCGTCGCCCTCGGGGGTGCGCGGGAAGCGCGCCAGGACGGCGGGGCCCAGCGGACGCAGGCCGGCGTCGTCGTCGCGGACGGCCAGTTCGTCCAGGGCCCAGCGCCAGTTGGCGCCGCGCGAGGCGTAGCGGCGCAGCAGCAGCAGAGCGTCGCGGTCGCCGTAGGAGGTCAGGTGTCCGAGGACGGAGAGGGCCAGTCCGGTGCGTTCCTCGCCGGTGTCGGTGAGGTCGTCGGGGCCGAACAGGTGCTCCTCGATGTCATCGAGCCCGGCGTCCAGCTCCACGTGGAGCCGTGCGTAGTACAGGGAGCGGTGCTCGAGCCGCCAGTCGCGCCGGGGGTCACAGCGCAGGCAGCGGCTCAGCGCGGCGAGCGCTTCGGCGCGCGGGGCCGCCAGAGCGTGCAGCGTGCCGTCGCCGCGGCCCCTCTGGAGGAGGCCGAGCAGCGTACCGCTGGGCGCTATGTCGGAATCGACGGAATCGGCGAACATAAGGTCAGCATCCGGTGCGGGGTGAGGGACTGGCAACGGGATTTCCGCTCTCCGGCGTTCCGGCCGGTCACCGAGGGTCCGTCCCCCGTTCACCCCGGGTCCCCACGGGTTCCCGGCACCGTGCGGAGAGCGGTCACTCCGGCCGCCGAAGGATACCGGTACCGCGGCGCCGCGCCGAGTCCGTGCGCACAGAGGACGGCGGCCCCGGGCGGCCCGCGGCCGGAGGACGGCCGGGCACGAGGGCCGCCGTCCCCCGCTACACCACCGCTCCGCCCCCCGGGCCCCCCGGCCTGCGCGCCGGGGGACCCGGGGGCCGTGGGCAGGGTGAGTGCGATCTCCTCGCGCAGGTCCTCCACCTCCGGGTATCCGGCGTACCGCCCGGTGAGCCGGTACATCTCCCGCAGCCGGTCCCAGGTGCGGTGGGAGGAGGTGCTGCCGATGGTGACCAGGGCGAGCCGTGCGTAGCGGTCCGCCTGCTCGGGGTCGTCGGCGATGAAGCAGGCCGAGGCGAGGGAGATGTAGTCGAGGATCTTCGACCGCTCGCGGCCCTTCTCCCGCAGCCGCAGCGCCTCCTTGGCGTGCCGCTCGGCCGTCCTGGCCGCCGGAGGGTCGTGCTCGGCCAGGGTGCGGTACGCCAGCGCCTGCATCCCGTGCAGGTCGGCCTCGTCGAACAGCTGCATCCAGCTGGGCGGCGGCACGTCCCCCCGGTCGGAGACGAACAGGTCCTCGGCCCGCCCGAGGGTGCGCCGCATCGCCTGGCCGCGCCCCATCGAGGCGGGGCCCCACGCCTCGATGGTGTGCAGCATCGCGCGGGTGCGCGGCAGGGTCTCCTCGCCGCAGCCGGCCCTGGCCAGCTTCATCAGATCCAGAGCCTCGTCGGGTCTGCCCAGGTGCACCATCTGGCGCGCGGCCCGGGAGACGGCCTCCCCGGCCCGGGGCCGGTCACCGCCCTCGCGTGCCGCGTGCGCGGCGATGACGAAGTACTTCTGGGCGGTGGGCTCCAGGCCGACGTCGTGGGACATCCAGCCGGCCAGCACCGCCAGGTTGGCCGCCACCCCCCACAGCCGCCGCTGGATGTGCTGCGGGTGGCGGTAGGCGAGCATGCCGCCCACCTCGTTGAGCTGACCCACCACCGCCTTGCGCTGGAGGCCTCCGCCGCGGGCCGCGTCCCAGGCGCGGAAGACCTCCACGGAGTGCTCCAGGGACTCGACCTCCTCCGAGCCGACGGGCGCGGCCTCGTAGCGGTCGAAGGAGGCGGGGACGGCGGGCGGGGGGCCGCCCGGCCGGGGGGCTCCCGCCGGAGCCGGGTCGGTTCGGAGCCAGTCGTACAGGGCGCTGCTGAGCGCCGGTCCCGCGGTGAGCGCGGCGCCCGCGCCCACCAAGCCGCGTCGGTTGAGCATGAGGTCCATTCCGGTGAATTCGGTGAGGACCGCGGCGGTCTGCTCGGGGGCCCACGGCAGCCCGTGGACGGACTGCCGCCCGCCTGCCTGCCCCGATCGGCTGAACCCGAGGTCCTCGATGGTCACGACACGGCCGAGTCGCTCGGTGAACAGGGTCGCCAGCACCTTCGGCACCGGGTCGCGCGGGGTCTCCCCCACATCGATCCAGCGCCTCACCCGGGAGGTGTCGGTCGCCAGCTGCGGGTGGCCCATGGCCGCCGCCTGCCGGTTCACGCGCCGGGCGAGCTCGCCCTTGGACCAGCCGGTGAGGCCGAACAGGTCCGCCAGGCGGGTGTTGGGTCCCTTGGTCACGTCGAAGCCCCCAGGTTCTCGGCTGCCTCGACAGTAGCCCTCGCGAGACGCCCCCGAAGGGGCGCGCGGGCATTCGCCAGGGTTCGCCAGGGTTCGCCAGATGGTGTGCCACCCGTATCCGGGTGTGCTGTAGGAACGCGCCATCCCGTCCGGTCTCCGGGCTTCCGCATTCCCCAGGGTGCGGTGCGCCCCGGCCGGCCGGGTGGCGCGGCAATCCGTCGGCGCACGAAGGGATCCGGCTCGTCCATGAATCCAACACCGTCTCCCGTGCCGGCCCCGGTCCGGCCGCGTCCGCGACCGCAGCACGGCACCGCCGTCCGCCCCGAGCCGGTGCGCACGCCGCCCGCGGTCGCGGGCGTGCCCCGGC
>NZ_JBXUOY010000225.1:0-8522 GCF_057196705.1 Streptomyces sp. ATLC9
TCGCCGCGATCGTCGGGGAGCGCGGCCGCGCCTTCGTGGTGGTGGCCGCCCCCGAGGCCGACGCGGCCCTCGCCCAGGGGGCCGGCGCCGCCCACCCCGCCGAACTGCCCGGCCCCCTCGACACCCCCGGCCTCTCCGACCTGCCTCACATGTCGGGCGCCCCGGAGGACTCCGGGCGGGAGCCGGCGGTGCGGGCGGAGCACGCCGGACCGTTTATCGCGGCCGGTCTGCGGGTGCTCGCCGCCGGCTCGCTCCCGCTGTCCACGACCGACTTCGAACCGGACGGCTCACGCCTGGACCTCCCGTCGAACTGGCTGGTGGTGGGCCGCACCGGTTGAGACCGCGAAGCCGGGCGGCGACACCGGCCCGGGCGGCCGTCCGGGTCTTTGACGCCGCCCGGGCGGCGCGTAACGTGGCCTTCCGTGACGAAAATCCTGATCAGCGCCGACATGGAGGGCGCCACGGGGGTGACCTGGCCCGCCGACGTCCTGCCGGGCAGCCCGCAGTGGGAGCGCTGCCGTCCGGTGTTCACCTCCGACGTGAACGCGGCGATCGCCGGGTTCCTCGACGGCGGCGCGGACGAGGTGCTGGTCAACGAGGCGCACTGGACCATGCGCAACCTGCTGCTGGAGAAGCTGGACGACCGCGCCCAGATGCTCACCGGCCGGCACAAGGCGCTCAGCATGGTCGAGGGCATCCAGCACGGCGATGTCGACGGCGTCGCCTTCGTCGGCTACCACACCGGTGCCGGCGCCGAGGGGGTCCTGGCCCACACCTACCTCGCCAACTCCCTCACCGGCGTGTGGCTGGACGGCGAGCGGGCGAGCGAGGGCCGCCTGAACGCCGCGGTGGCGGCCGAGTACGGCGTCCCCGTCGTCCTGGTCACCGGCGACGACCGCACCTGTGCCGACGCCCGCGGCTACGCCCCCGACGCGCGCGGCGTCGCCGTCAAGGACCACGTCTCCCGCTACGCCGCCGTCTGCCGCACCCCCGCCCGCACCGCCGCCGACATCCGCGCGGCGGCGAAGGAGGCGGCCGCGCTGGCGGTGCGCCACGAGCCCGCACGTCCCCGGCCCCGCGCGATCGAGATCGAGTTCGACGCCGAGCACCTGGCCGGCGCGGCCACCGTCGTGCCCGGCGTGGAGCAGACGGGTGAGCGCCGGGTGGCGTACACATCGCCGTCCATGTACGAGGGGATCCGCACCTTCAAAGCGGTCACCACCGTCGTCTCTGCCGCAGTGGAGGAGCAGTATGGCTGAGCGCATCGACAACCGGGCACTCGACGAGGCGGTCGCCTTCACCTCCGAGCTGATCCGCATCGACTCCGTCAACCTCGGCAACGGCGACGGCACCGAGCGCAGGGCCGCCGAGTACGTCGCCGGGAAGCTGTCCGAGGCCGGGATCGAACCGGTGATGCTGGAGAAGGTCCGCGGCCGCACCAACGTCGTCGCCCGCATCGGGGGCACCGACCCGTCCGCCGACGCGCTGCTCGTCCACGGCCACCTGGACGTGGTGCCCGCCGAGCCCGCCGACTGGGCCGTCCACCCCTTCTCCGGCGAGGTCCGCGACGGGGTGGTCTGGGGCCGCGGCGCGGTCGACATGAAGAACGCCGACGCGATGGTCCTCGCGGTCGTCCGCGCCTGGGCCAGAGCCGGGGTACGCCCCCGCCGCGACATCGTCCTCGCCTTCACCGCCGACGAGGAGGACACCGGCCAGTACGGCGCCGACTTCCTCGCCCGCGAGCACCCGGAGCTGTTCGAGGGCTGCACCGAGGGGATAAGCGAGTCCGGCGCCTACACCTTCCACGCCGGCGGCGGCATGCAGCTCTACCCGATCGCGGCGGGCGAGCGCGGTACCGCATGGATGGAACTGACCGCCAGTGGCCGGGCCGGACACGGTTCCAAGGTCAACCGCGCCAACGCGGTGAGCCGGCTGGCCGCCGCGGTGCACCGCATCGGCGAGCACGACTGGCCGGTGCGGCTGTCGACGACGGTGCGCGCCGCCCTCACCGAGCTGTCCCGCCTCAACGGGCTGGACACCCCCGACTTCGAGGCCCCCGACTTCGACGTGGACGCCCTGCTGACCAAGCTGGGCCCGTCGGCCAAGCTGGTCGAGGCCACCGTGCGCAACAGCACCAACCCCACCGGCCTCAAGGCCGGCTACAAGATCAACGTCATCCCCGGCACCGCGGAGGCGCACGTGGACGGACGGATGCTCCCCGGCACCGAGGAGGAGTTCACCGCCACCATGGACGAGCTCACCGGCCCGGACGTGGACTGGGAGTTCTACCACCGCGGCCCCGCCCTCCAGGCGCCGGTCGACTCGCGCACCTTCGCCGTGCTGCGCGAGTCCCTGGAGCACTTCGACCCCGATGCCCACGTCATCCCGTTCTGCATGACCGGCGGCACCGACGCCAAGCAGTTCGCGGACCTGGGCATCGTGGGCTACGGCTTCACCCCGCTGAGGCTGCCCGAGGGGCTGAACTACCAGGCGATGTTCCACGGCGTCGACGAGCGTGTCCCCGTGGACGCCCTCCACTTCGGCGTCCGGGTCATGGACCGCGCCCTGTTCGCCCTCTGAGCCACGGGGCGGCCCCGGGCCGCCCCGGCCGCACCCTTTTCCGGAACACCCGCCGAGTTCGCGAGGAGCCGCGCACGATGACGTACGCCACCGCCCCGTACGGCACCTGGGAGTCCCCGATCGACGCCCGCCTGGTCGCCGCGCACGACGGCCACCCCGAGTCCGCGGGCACCGTCGGCGCGGAGGTGTGGTGGACCGAGCCGCGCCCCGCCGAGGGCGGCCGGCGGGCGCTGATGAGGCTGCGCCCGGACGGCTTCGGCCCCGCCGAGTCGGTGCTGCCCGAGCCGTGGAACGTCCGCAGCCGGGTGATCGAGTACGGCGGACGCCCCTGGACCGGGACCGCGCGCGCCGACGGCGGACCGCTGATCGTCTTCGTCCACCACGCCGACCAGCGGATGTACGCCTTCGAACCGGACGCCCCCCACGCCCGGCCGCGTCCCCTCACCCCCGTCTCGGCGATCGGAGAGGGCCTGCGCTGGGCCGACCCGGTGGTGCCGGCCGGCCGGGACGAGGTGTGGTGCGTACTGGAGGAGTTCACCGGCGAGCGGCCCACCGACGTACGCCGGGTGATCGCGGCCGTGCCCCTGGACGGCTCGGCGGCCTCCGACCGCTCCCGGGTCCGCGAACTGACCGGTGACACCGACCGGTTCACCACCGGCCCCCGCCTCTCCCCGGACGGCGGACGGGCGGCGTGGCTGGTCTGGGACCACCCCCGGATGCCCTGGGACGGCACGGTCGTCCGCCTCGCCGACGTCACCGCCGGGGGCGCCTTCGAGAACGTCCGCGCCGTCGCCGGCGGCGAGCGGGAGTCGGTGGCGCAGGTCGGCTGGGCGGCGGACGGCTCGCTGCTGTACAGCGGCGACGCGAGCGGCTGGTGGAACCTGTACCGCCTGGACGCCGACGCGGCGGGCTCCGGCGCCGGCGTGTCCGGCGCGCTGTGCCCGCGCGAGGAGGAGTTCGGCGGGCCGCTGTGGAAGATCGGCCACCAGTGGTTCCAGCCGCTGGAGGACGGCACGGTCGCCGTCCTGCACGGCCGCGGCTCCCTGCGCCTGGGCATCCTGGACCCGGCCACCGGCGAACTGGCCGACGCCCCCGGCCCGTGGACGGAGTGGGCCCCGACCCTGGCCGCCACGGGCACCCGCGTCATCGGCGTCGCCGCGAGCCCGCGCAGCGCCTACGAGGTCGTGGAACTGGACACCCGCACCGGGCACGCCCTGGTCGTCGGCTCCGCCCACACCGACCTGGTCGACCCGGCGTACTACCCCGACCCCGCCGAACGCGTCTTCCGCGGCCCGGACGGCCGCGAGATCCACGCCCACCTGTACCCCCCGCGCCACCCCGCCACCACCGCACCCGAGGGCGAACCGCCGCCGTACGTGGTGTGGGCCCACGGCGGCCCCACCGGACGGGCGCCCCTCGTGCTGGACCTGGAGATCGCCTACTTCACCTCGCGCGGCATCGGCGTGGCGCAGGTGAACTACGGCGGTTCGACGGGCTACGGCCGCGCCTACCGCGAGCGGCTGCGGGAGAGATGGGGCGTGGCCGACGTCGAGGACTGCGCCGCCGTCGCCCGGGCCCTGGCCGCCGAGGGCGCCGCCGATCCCGCCCGGCTCGCCATACGCGGCGGCAGCGCCGGCGGCTGGACCACCGCCGTCTCCCTCACCTCGCCGCCGACCGAGGGCCTGTACGCCTGCGGGGCCATCAGCTACCCCGTCCTGGACCTGGCCGGCTGGGCGGCCGGCGAGACGCACGACTTCGAGTCGCGGTACCTGGTCTCCCTCGTCGGCCGCCCCGGGGACCACCCCGAGCGCTACCGCGACCGCTCGCCCGTCCACCACGCCGACCGCGTCACCGCCCCCTTCCTGCTGCTCCAGGGGCTGGACGACGTCATCTGCCCGCCCGCCCAGTGCGACCGCTTCCTGGCCGAGGTCGCCGGGCGCGGAGTGCCCCACGCCTACCTCGCCTTCGAGGGCGAGGGCCACGGCTTCCGCAGGGCGGAGACCATCATCCGGGCCGTGGAGGCCGAACTCTCCCTGTACGCACAGGTCTTCGGCTTCGACCGCCCGGACGTCCCCCGGCTGGAGCTCACCACGTGACGCGTCCCCCTCGTCCCGCCCCCGCCCGGCCCCCGCGGCTGCGCCCCGGCGACCGGGTGGCGATCGTGGCGCCCAGCGGACCGGTGGAGCGCGAGCGGCTGGACGCCGGGGTGGACGTGCTGCGCGGCTGGGACCTGGACCCGCGGGTCATGCCGCACGTCCTGGACGTCCACCCGCGCCTGGACCACCTGGCCGGCACCGACGCCGACCGCGCCCGCGACCTGACCGACGCCTGGTGCGACCCGTCCGTCGCGGCCGTCCTCGCCGCCCGCGGCGGCTACGGCGTCCAGCGGATGGTGGACCTGGCCGACTGGGACGCGATGCGCGCGGCCGGCCCCAAGCCCTTCGTCGGCTACAGCGACCTGACCGTGCTGCACGAGGCGTTCGCGTCCCGGCTGCATCTGGCCACCCTGCACGGTCCGATGCCCGCCACCGTCTCCTTCCTCAAGGACGGCCCCACCCAGGAGCACCTGCGCGCCACCCTCCTCGCCCCGGAGACGGTCACGGCGATCACCTCCCCGACCGCCCGCACGCTGGTGCCCGGCAGGGCCTCCGGGATCACCTGCGGCGGCTGCCTGTCGCTGCTGGCCGGACAGACCGGTGCCCCCGGGCGGGACCGCGCCCGCCCGGACGGCGGCATCCTGCTGCTGGAGGACGTCGGCGAGCCGCCGTACCGCCTCGACGGCTACCTCACCCACCTGCTGCGCGCCGGCGAACTGGACGCCGTGGCGGGCGTGGTGCTCGGCTCCTGGCACGACTGCGGCCCGTACGAGAGGGTCCGCGAGGTGCTGCTGGACCGGCTCGCCCCGCTGGGGGTGCCGGTGGTGGAGGAGATGGGTTTCGGACACGGCCCGGCGACCCTGACCGTGCCGCTGGGGGTCCGTGCCACCCTGGACGCCGACACCCGCACCCTCACGCTCCGGGAGCCCGCCCTGGTCTGAGCGGCGCCTGCTCCCACCGGCCCGCGGCTCACAGCGCCGACTCCACGCACCGCGCCACCGCCCACGCCATCAGCCGTCCCGTGTCCTCGCCGAGCGCGCCGCCCGCCACGCACCCGGCGGGACGCGGTGAAAACCCCGGGCGGACCGTGAGCCCCGTGTGCCAGGATCGGCCCGTGACAGCCGCCGAGCCCTGGATGATCGACGAACTCGCCCACGCCGGTCCCGAGCATCTGGACCCGGCCTTCGTGGCGGGCTTCGACCGCAAACAGGGGTACCCCGACCCGGCGCCGGACATCGGCGCGCTGCGCCGCCACGGCGTGGGGAGTGACGCCACCGTGGTCGACCTGGGCGCCGGGACCGGGCGGTTCGCGCTGGCGGCGGCCGGTGAGTTCACCCGGGTGGTGGCCGTGGACGTCTCGCCCGCGATGCAGGAGCACCTGCGGGCACGGGCCGGACGGGAGGGGGCGGCGAACCTGGAGTGCGTCCGGGCCGGTTTCCTCTCCTACGAGCACACCGGGCGGCCCGCCGACGCCGTGCACACCCGGCACGCCCTCCACCAACTGCCCGACTTCTTCAAGACGCTGGCACTGGACCGCATCGCCCGCGTGCTGCGGCCCGGCGGTGTGCTCCGGCTGCGCGACCTTGTCTTCGACTTCCGGCCGCACGAGGCCGGGGAGGTCCTGGAGGCGTGGATGGCGGGCGCGGCCGGCGATCCCGCGCTCGGCTACACCCGACAGGACTACGCCGAACACCTGCGCACCGAGTACAGCACCTTCCGCTGGCTGCTGGAACCGATGCTGGAGACGGCCGGGTTCGAGATAGTGGAGGCGGAGTACGAGGGGCGCCTCTTCGGCGCCTACACCTGCGTCAGACGCCCCTGACGGGCGGCGCGACACCCAAGGAGGCGGGTTGAAACTGCACTTGTTGCGCGTGTCCGAGCACGCGGCCGGCGCGACCGACGGCGCGGTGCTGTCGGAGGAGGAGCGCGCCCGCTGCGCGGCGTTCGTCCGCGAGGCCGACCGCGACCGCTACCGGGTCGCCCACACGGCCCTGCGTCTGGAGCTGGCCGCGGTCCTGGGCACCGAGCCCGCAGCCGTCCCCCTCACCCGCGAGCCGTGTCCGCTGTGCGGCGGGCCGCACGGCCGCCCGGCCGTGCCCGGCAATCCGGTGCACTTCTCGCTGTCGCACGCCGGCGACGTGGTGCTGATCGCCCTCGGTGACGCGCCCGTCGGCGCCGATGTGGAGGCGCATCCCACGGCGGCCGTGGTCGCCCAGACCGTCTCCGCCCTCCATCCGCGCGAGCGCGCCGAGATCGGCAGGCTGGCGCCGGCCGACCGCCCGACCGCCTTCGCCCGCTGCTGGACGAGGAAGGAGGCGTACCTCAAGGGCACCGGCACCGGTCTGGGCGAGAGCCCGGACACCACCTACGTCGGCAGTCTCGCCGCCCCCGCCGCGGTCCCCGGCTGGGAGCTCACCGACGTGGCCGCGCCCGAGGGCTACGCGGCGGCCGTGGCGGTCGCCGTCGCCCGTAGGGGGGAGGGGAGCGCTCCGTAGGGACGGCCCCGGCGGGCGGGTGGCGGCTCCCGCGCCCATGGTGGTGCCATGAGCACACACAGGAGAACGGGCGACGGGGCCGCGCGCGGCTTCCTGACCCCGGGCAGGGTGCTGGTCCTGCTACTGCTGGCCGCCACCTCGGTCTTCGTCTTCCAGAACACCGAGCAGACCGAGATCAGGCTGCTGGTCCCCGTCGTCACCATGCCCTTGTGGGTGGCGCTGCTGATTCCCGGTGTGATCGGTCTGCTGTCCGGGATGTACCTGGTGCGGCGCAGATAGCGGGTCGCGGGCGGCGCGGTGCCGCCGTTCGCGCGCCAGTCGGGCGGGCGGGGGAATGATCTTCCCGGGCGGGGAAGTCGTGCGGGGTATGAAGGCAATCGTTCTGAACGAGTACGGCGGACCCGACGACCTGACCCTGACCGAGCTTCCCGATCCCAGGGTGGGGCCCGACGCCGTCCTGGTGCGGGTGAGGGCGGCCGGGGTGAACCCGGTGGACTGGAAGGTCGGGGCGGGCCACCTCGACCCGGTCCTCGACGCCCACTTCCCGCTGGTGCCCGGCTGGGACGTGGCGGGCGTGGTGGAGAGCACCGGCCCGGACGCCAGGGAGTTCGCCCCCGGTGACGAGGTGATCGGGTACGTCCGCAAGGACTGGGCGCAGAACGGCACCTACGCCGAGCTGGTCGCCGCCCCCGTGCGCACCCTGGCCCGCAAGCCCGCCGCGCTGAGCTGGCGGCAGGCGGCGGGGCTGCCGCTGGCCGGGCTCACCGCGTACCAGTCGCTGAGGCGGCTGGGCGTGGGCGAGGGCGACACGGTGCTGGTCCACGCGGCGGCCGGCGGCGTCGGCTCGCTGGCGGTGCAGATCGCGACCGCGTGGGGCGCGCGGGTCGTCGGCACCGCCGGCGAGCGCAACCACGACTTCCTGCGGGAGCTGGGCGCCGAGCCGGTCACCTACGGCGAGGGGCTGGCCGACCGGGTGCGCGAACTGGCGCCCGGCGGGGTGGACGCGGCCTTCGACTTCGTCGGCGGCGAGTCGATCGACGTCTCGCAGCAGGTGCTCAGGGACTCCTCGCGGGTGCTGTCGGTCGTCGACGCCGGGGTGATGGCCAAGGGCGGCCACTACCTGTTCGTGAGGCCCGACCCGGCCGACCTCGCGGCCCTGGCGGACCTGGCCGATGCCGGGAAGCTGACGGTCGGCGTCGACCGGGCGGTGCCGCTGGCCGAGGCCGCCGAGGCGTGGCGGCTCAGCCAGTCCGGGCGGACCAGGGGGAAGGCCGTCATCGACGTCTCCTGACGCGGGCGGCTTCCGGAGCGTGGACAAGGGGAGCCCGCCGAGAGGCGGGCTCCCCTTGTC